>JAJISE010000012.1 GCA_022848865.1 Candidatus Thermoplasmatota archaeon
CTTCGACGCGAGATCGGAGGGCGAGACGGTCGGGGACATCGCCAAGAAAGATGGAGAGGGCAATCCACTGTTCGCGGAGATACGCAGGCTGGGCTTCATACGCGAGCTGCCGCTCATTGTTCATACACTGAGGGTATTCGCTGAGGGGGATGTCCGAATCGAGGGCGGAACGGTCGTTGCCCATGGCCAACCAGTCCCTGGCGGGTACGATCTCTCAGAGGCGATTGACAAGGCAGTATCCACCTAGCGGAAGAGAAGGCGCTTCTCCCTGCAGGCAGTCGAAAACGTTTATCTATAGAGCAGGACTTCGGAATGCTGGGAGACATGGCTAAGAAGGTGCAGGTCAGGTTCCTACCAGGCGACAAGACGATAGAGGTCGACAAGGGCACGGACCTCCTCGACGCAGCGATCGAGGGCGACATCTACATCGATTCCATCTGCGGCGGTCGAGGCAAGTGCGGTAAGTGCAAGGTCATCGTTCAGGCGGGAGATGTTACAGCCGAGAAGACGGAGCTTCTCGAACCTGACGAGATCAAGAAGGGTTATCACCTCGCA
Source organism: Candidatus Thermoplasmatota archaeon (assembly GCA_022848865.1). NCBI lineage: Archaea > Methanobacteriati > Thermoplasmatota > Thermoplasmatota archaeon. The sequence goes on from JAJISE010000012.1 coordinate 556, forward strand.
TGCATGACCCGGGCGGAGGGCGACGTCGAAGTCCTCGTCCCTGAAGAGAGCCGCATGGGGCTGCTTCAGATACTCATGAAGGCCGACGTCGTGGAGGCGGAGAAGCTGGACCCGCCCATCATGAAATTCCATTTCAAGCTGAGCGAGCCCACGCTGACGGACAATCTGAGCGACCTGGACCGCCTGAAGCGAGCTCTGAGCGACCACGGGATCGAGGACATCATGGGCCCCCTGCCCGTGATGAGGAGGATGAGCGACCTCTTCAGGAAGAGCGAGTGGGACGTGACGGCCACGGTCGTGGAGGACGGCGAGTGCCACGAGCTCGTGCATCTGCAGGGTGGAGACACATCCGCGAGGAACTTCAGTCTGGCGGTGGACGTGGGGACCACGACCGTCGTCGCCGAGCTCGTGAACCTGAGCAGCGGGGAGATAGTAGCGAAGGAGGCAGCCTACAACAAGCAGGTGATCCACGGCGAGGACGTCCTCACCAGGATTCTTCACGCCGAGGAGGAGAAGGGCGGGCTGAAGGACCTCAGAATGCTGATCGTGGAGACGATTAACTATCTCCTCAAGGAGATGATGGACGAGGCGGGAGTGCGTCGGAACGAGATCTGCTACGCCGCCGCGGCCGGGAACACCGTGATGACCCATCTGCTTCTCGGACTGAACCCGGCGCACATCAGGCGGGAGCCGTACATCCCGTCCGCGAACTTCTTCCCGCTCATCAAGGCCAGGGAGACCGGCATCAAGATCAACCCAGAGGGCTACGTCTACATCCTGCCGTGTCGGAGTAGCTACGTCGGCGGGGACATCACGGCGGACGTGCTGGCGTCAGCGCTGCACAAGACGGATAAGCTCTCCATGCTGATTGACGTCGGGACGAACGGCGAGGTCGTTCTCGGGAACAAGGACTGGATGGTCTCCTGCTCGTGCTCGGCGGGCCCGGCGTTCGAGGGCGGCGAGGTCGATTACGGCATCCGGGCAATGGTCGGTGCGATAGAGAAAGTGACCCTCACCACGGACCTTGAGGTCAAGTACAAGACGATAGGGGACGTGAAGCCCAAAGGCATCTGCGGCACCGGTCTCATCGACCTTCTCGCGGAGATGTTCATGCACGGCGTCATCGACCGTTCAGGGAGGATCAGGTCGCTCAAGACCCCGAGGGTCCGCGACGGCCCCGAGGGCAAGGAGTTCGTCGTCGTCTGGGCGGACGAGACCAGGATATACAATGACATGGTCATCACAGAGGTCGACATCAGGAACATCATCAGGACGAAGGCGGCGGTCTACGCTGCCGCGACCGTGCTGCTGAAGACGATGAACTGCTCCTTCGACGACGTCGAGCAGATATTCATCGCTGGCGGCTTCGGGAACTATCTGGACACGAGGAAGAGCATATGGCTCGGCCTGCTTCCCGACGTGGACCCTGACAAGTTCAGGTTCATCGGGAACGGGTCTTTGGCGGGCGCTCGCTTGACGATCCTGTCGAAGAAGAGCAAGCAGGAGGCGATCGATATCGCCAAGAAGATGACCTACATCGAGCTTAGCGTCACACCGTCATTCTTCAACGAGTTCACCTCCGCCATGTTCTTGCCTCATACCGACCTAGAGAAGTTCCCGAGCGCCAGGGAGCTGGTCATCTGACCTTCCGTGCGGGTTTCCTTCCGATGACCGTTGGAAGCCTCCCGCACACTGACGTCAAAAAGGCCGTGGACCTCGTTTTGAAATACACGCCCGAGGTCCCGACCTGGCCACAGCTTCCCCGCCGGGGATTCAAGGAGAACATGTACGCCCAGTACTCGCAGAGCATCCCTGGCATCTGGATGGAGGATGACAGGATATTCGTGAATCCCGGGGAGGCCTCTGAGATCGAGTCCTTCTACGAGAAGGTCATCGAGGAGGATTTGGAGTACTTCTCGCTGTCGCCCGAGTTCGCCACCGCATTCTTCGAGTTCGAGCGGGCAGTGAAGGGAACCCCCGCCAAGATAGTTCGAGGGCAGGTCACGGGACCCATCAGCTTGGGTCTCAACCTGACGTACGAGGACAAGAGATCGCTTCTGTACGACGACACGTACAAGGAGATCATCACGAAGACGGTCAACATGACCGCCCGTTGGATGGCGAACCGTCTCTCTGGTCTACACGAGAACACACTGGTCGTCTTCGACGAGCCGTATCTCAACATGTATGGCTCGGCCTTCCTGAACATCGGCAAGGACGAGGTCCTCACATTGTTCGAGGACGTGGTCAGCGACCTTGGCGGGCTGAGCGGGTTCCACTGTTGCGGGAACACGGAATGGCCGCTCATCCTGCGGTCTCCCGCCAGTATGCTCTCCTTCGACGCCTACAACTACGGTCACACGCTCTCGCTCTATCCCGAGGATGTGTCAGCCTTCCTGGACCGGGGAGGGATTATCGCGTGGGGTGTCGTGCCTTCCACTCCCGAGCCCTTCGACGCGGAGAATCTGCAAAGCCTTATAGGGAAGCTTGAAAATAATATTGGACTGCTGGCAGACAAAGGTGTGGACGAGGAAAGGATCCACAGGCAGTCCCTTGTGACGCCCATGTGCGGCCTCTCAGGCCTCAGCGAGGATCAGGCGGAGGCGGCCCTGAGGATGACGAGGGAACTATCCAGCCACATGCGTGAGAAGTACGGTCTGGAGGACTGAGATGGGAAAGACCATCGCCGTTTCGGGCAAGGGCGGCGTGGGGAAGTCCACGTTCGCGACGCTTCTGATAAAGGCGCTCAGCGAGAAGTCCGTGGTTCTGGCGGTCGACGCAGACCCCAACTCGACGCTCGACGTGATGCTGGGGGTCGAAGTGAACCAGACCATCGGCGATCTCAGAGAGGACCTGCTCAAGAACGTTGGTGATTTGTCCCCCGCTATGTCCAAGCAGGACTACGTGGACTATAACCTCCGCATGGCCATGACCGAGGGCGACAAGTTCGACCTCGTTGCGATGGGCAGACAGGAGGGTCCGGGCTGCTACTGCTACATCAACAACATCCTTCGGACGTATCTGGACCAGCTCTCGGCGAACTACGATTACGTGGTCATAGACAACGAGGCCGGGATGGAGCACCTCAGCAGGAGGACCACAAGGAACGTCGATATGATGTTCATACTGTCGGACCCGACCAAACACGGCGTGGTGACCGCTGGAAGGATCAGGGAACTGAGCGGGAGCCTAGACCTGAAGGTGAAGGACAGATGCCTGGTCATCAGTCGCACCGCCGAGATCCCGGAGCTCCTCAGCCCGGTCATCGAGGAGGCTGGTTTTGACTGCAGGGAAGTGTTCCCCGAGGACCAGAACATAATGGAGTCCTCCCTGACCGGGGATCCGCTCATCGATCTCCCCGCGGACAGCGTCGCCTACAGGCGGGCCAAGGAGATTCTCGCCAAGCTGAACATCTAGCCACCGCGCGATTTCAAGTCGGCAGAGGCACTACATGAGAAAGGAAGTCACATTTGGCAAAGAATACACTGGAAGCGATGTTGTAGCGGCCCTCAGGTCGTCTGCATCCAGCACGGGGTCGTTGCGCTTTGACTACGTTCCCGAGCGGGTCTATCTGAAGGGGCAGAAGGAGAAGGAGGTCTTTTCGAACCTTCGACTGACAATCGGCGACAAAGAGGTATGCGTTCTCGTGGGAGAGGAAACCGAGCTTCGGGGCGATGCGAAGTACTCATCCATCACTCTAGAGATTGGCGAAGACCTCGATTTGGACGAAGACTTCGAGAAGAATCTCCTTGAGGCTCTGGAGAGAGGGCCGACCTATCGCGTCGAGCGGGCCGCGGAGAAGGAGGAGGAAATCCAGAAGCGGGAGCTGACGGCCGAGGAACTCGAGCGGATAGGCAAAGGAGAAATGACGATTCTCGCGCTCGTTCAGGGTGAGTACGGTGAGCGCATCGCCAAGAATGTTCAGGACAACGGTCCCGAGGGCTTCAAGGTGGAGACACTGACCCTCCCTGAGGATCTGCCCCTCGTCATCGACGACCCCGCCGAGTTCCTGCCAGAGTCCGTGCCCAAAGCGGACCTGGTACTCGCTCTGCAGGAGAACTCGAGCGCCGCTCAACTGATCGTAGACATAGTGAAGGCCGCAGATGCGATTGCGCTTATCGCACCGGTGGACAGCTCACAGTGGCTGCCGCTCGGGATGAAGACCCAGATCAAGCGGGAACTCTCGAAGATCGGAATCGCAACCGCGTTCCCGAGGCCCTTCTGCACCCTCGATGAGGTGGGCGATCCTATCATCGACAAGTTCGTGGAGTTCTTTGGAAGGCCCATACTGGACGTGAAGGTCGAGAAGAACACCGTGACGGGGACGGAGGTCGTGCGTGACTCGCCCTGCGGCTGCGGAAGGTTCGTTGCCGATAAACTCCCAGGAACGGAGGTCAGGGATGCCGTGGAGAAGGCGGGGCTTGCGCACCATCACTATCCATGCTTGTGCTCGATGAACGTCGAGGACGACCTCGGGGACACTCTGATGCACGTCTCCGGTCTGCAGATGAAGAAGACCGTGGACAAGTCACTCGAGCCGATCAGGAAGAAAGAGGCGAGCTACATAGACCCGACGCAGATGTAGCTAGGCGCCAGCGTATTCTCTCAGGTACTTCGGAAGGCCGGAGGAATCCCTCGGTCCAACGACCACTTCCCAGCCGGAGTTCTCGTTGAGCTTTCCGCTCATCCTCGCCACCTGTCCGGGGATGATGATCTTCTTGTGATTGACCTTGTCCGCGATCCCGCAGCTCTCTATCAGCTCCGTAGCCGTGTCGGCGGTGAACTTGTCCGCCGCGAATGCCGTCATCACGGACAGACCCTCGGAATCGGCCACGAGGAGATAGCTCGGGACCTTGCTCGTCTCGATGTCCCCCGCGACGGTGAAGTAAGTGAGCGAGAAGTTCGTTGTGATCAGCACCGGTGAGTCCTCGGCGGGTCCGTTCAGCTCGTATATGCCAGGCTTCACCTGTATGGGCTTCTGCGGGTCCGTGTAGATGTTCTGCCTGAGCGTGAGCAGCGGATACATGATGGCCCTGTCCGCCTCCTTCATAACGACGATGGAAGCGTACTTCACGGTTCCTATCGCGGCTTCCAGACCCTCGCTCGCGCCCTCACCCCCGGCGAACATGATGACCGGATAGCCGAGAGGTCTGAAGAGCTTCTTTATGGCGAGCCGCCTGACCAGCGTGAGCTCCTGGAACAACCTGCCCAGGGGTTTCTTGCCGAGGTCAAGGACGATGTCCTCCACACCCGCCTCCTTCACCTTCTTGCTCAGTTCAGCGAGTTCCTCCAACCCCGAGTCCTCTAGGACCGCCAGCGGGCAGTTGTTCGCCTTCGCGAGTTCCGCCATCTTCTCGTAGTTGTCCTTGGTCGCGGCGTGAATGAGCGGTCTGTCAGAGCCGCAGACCTTCAGCCCTTCCTCCATGACCGCTGGGTTCTGCGACACGAGCACGAGCGGTACCGATGTCTTCCCCTTCACCGCGGAGACGGCGGAAGAGAACTTCGCTGGATCGTCCGACTTCGAGCGGATTGCGATCATGTCAAGTTGCATCTCCTCCCCCACTCGCTCGAACTTCATCTCCTCGGTTGCCTGGACCTTGGACTCTATGTCTGGAGAGTCATCATCGACCATCAGGGCGTACGCTACAGGATGGTAGAACGTCTTCTCGTGCCTATGCATGACGACCTCGTCTCCCATCTCGATCTCCCTGTCCCCAGAGCCCACCTTCACCAGTTTTATCGGCGGTGCGGCTGAGGATTCCAGCAGTTCCTTTGCCTCGTCCGAGACGTCCGGACAGGCGTCGATGCTCGCCTTCTTGTTGGCCAGCTGCATCGCGAACGCGAGGCATGTTGGGAACCCGCATTTCCCGCAGTTCGTCTGCGGCAGTTTCTTGTAGATGTCAAGGGCAGTGAGCGCCATTACTGCTCACCTCCTCCATGGAGGCTCTTGACCGACTCCTTGACGTGCTTGACAGCGTCCGGATGTCTCATGAGAAGCGCGTCCGCGCCCGCCAGCAGGGCGGACAGACCGGTCGTGGCCTCCCAGAACACGGCTCGGGAAGTGAAATCCCCGGTGTCGGCGTCCTCCTTGAACGCCTCCCTCGCGTTCCAGACGCGCGCTGTCCCGCACATTATGGGAACCTGAAGGATCTTGTCTCCCATGAGCGCAGCGAGCCGGATCCTCTCGATGACAGAGTACGAGTACTCGAGCCCGTATCCTAGCCCCGCCTGAAGCGGGTCCATGACGATGTTCTCGAGCTTGACACCGAAATCCGTGAGCAGGATGTTCATCTGCTTCGCCAGGTTGATGTCCAGATTGCTGAACGCCACGATTCCATGGTCGTTGGACATGGTCGCGACGGATATCGACTTGTACGCGGCCTCCTCCGCGAGACCGAGAAGGCACCTCTCGCCGGCCATAACGTTCGAGGCCATCTCGAGGACCTTAGCGTCCTTCTCCTCATCCCCGGAGCCGTAAATCAGGAGCGGGACTCCGACCGCTTCCTTGAGCTCCTTGATTGTCTGCTCAGCGTCCTCGACCGAGCGGTTCTCCTCCTCCGGGTTCGTGCCGATCATCCTGATGCAGATCATGTCCGCGCCGTATTCCTCGACGCACTTCTTGGCCCACTTGCCGGGGTCGTCGATGACATCCTCGAAGGGCTTCCTCGCAACCTCTGGATAGTCCTCTCGGACGACGTCGAAGATCTCCATCCCTATCGGCGGCTCGTTCGGATACTCGCCCTCAAAGCCGAGGAAAGGCAGGCTTGTTGCCCCTCCCAGGGCAACCTTGCTCGTCCGCGTTCCTCCCTCGCTCTCGAGGGCTCCGATGACGACTTGTCCAATCTTCCCTACCCACTTCTCCTTGGGCAACTCCAATGCCATTGTACCAGGCCCCTACAGCATAGATGGTAACTTCAGAGCTGGATGGTCCTTCTCTGCGAGGAACTCAAGCAGCTCCGCCGATTCCGTTGCGACAGTCTCGTCAGCGATCTTGTCCACGAAATCGGGAATGCCCAATTCCTCTGCTCTCTCTTTAAGTTTGTCGTACATCGCGTCCTTGAGCTCCTTCGGCATCCAGACGATCCTTTGGAACCCGCCATCCGCGCTTACGAACTTGTCCGACAGCAGGTAGTACCTTCCGACGCCTATGAATCCAGGCATCTGCAATCCGCCACCCACAGTTCCGGCGAGCGTGGAGAACTTCATCCCCAGGGGCGTCATCCCACCGTGCTCCCGGTTTACGACGACGACGCCGTTCGCCTCGGGAACTATACCGACGATGCATTCGAAGCAGCCGCACGAGGTCATCGGGTCCTCCATCATGGTGTAGATGTTGAACTTGTCCAGCTTCCCGTGAGAGTGCTCGATTACCGCCTCGTTCACGCCCTCCCACTGGCCCTTGACCTCCTCTATAGTGGTCTTTTTGTCAATGGGCTGATTCGGACCCGTCGGCGTAATCTGATTACTGGCCTTGGCGTCCAGCCAGTTGATGGCGCCGCAGAGCCCGAGCCTCTGGGGAGTGATGATGCACACGTGGTTCGGAGCGAAGCTCTGGCACAGCGTGCAGGTGTAGAACGTTTCCACGGCCTCGTCGGTCATTCCTCTCAGCCGCTCGTCCCTGTATTCGTAGGATTCCATCGCCTCCGGAAGGTGCTTCTCGATCTCCGCTGGGTCCGTCGTTATGGTCACCTGAACACGGCTCAACAGTCCGCCAAAGTCGTCGTGGAACTTGGCGTGCAGCACGTCGCCGAAGTGCTTGAACCTCAGGCCCTGGGCGGCACCGTCCTTGCTGAGCCTTATCCAAAGAAGGTTCCTCTGGCCCGTGTGCCACGCGCCCTCGGCGAAGTTGATGAACTGATGTATCCTCCTCTCCAGGACGGACTCGAAGTCCTTCTGCATATCCTTTCCGTAAACCTCGACCACGATCCCGAGCGGGCTGCCGCTCCCTTCCTCGAGCTCGTCGATGTCCTTCCCGATCATGGTTATCTTGCCGTCCTCCACCTCGTCCGCCTCTCGCATCTTCACCAGCTCGAAGACGGGCGTCTTGGAGGGTCCGCCGCATTCCACATACGTGTCCGGTCTCCTGACGGTCTCGCCCTCGAACGCGGGTCCGTACGGGACCGGGATGTCGACGGCTGCGAGCTTGACCTGCATGTCCCTTACTTCGATGGCCGTCTGAACCATCTGGTCGTAATCCTTCTGCACGATGTACTTGCCCGGGATCTCCTCTACATCCTGGTCCGTGATCGTCGGGGAGCCGTTGAACATCACGGCGAACTCAGCTGCGACCTTGATCTGGTCAAGCGGGCCGAACTGGAACACTACGACCTTGGGTCTCGTCTTGAGGTATTTCAGCAGTCCCTCTCGGTCTCCGCGCTTTATCCCGCCGAAAGCGAGGGCGGCCCTGATGGCGAAGCTTAGGCCGTGTATCGCCTGCGTGAACTCGCCGAGGGGAAAGAGCATTATGTCAGTCCCCATCTTGATCCCCTGGTCCTCGAGCTGCCTGATTATGTCGAATGTCGCCATGAGCAGCATGCCCTTGTTCTGGAAGTCCCTCACTATCCTCGCTAGAGCCTCCGGGTCCTTCGCCTTTCCGATGAAGACTACAGCACCAGGGATGGTATCGTCGACGAATGCTATGCCCAGATTCCTGAGAACTGGGTCTCCAACGAAGCCGCAGTACTCCTGCCTTCCTGGCGGGGCCTCGTTCTCGAACGGCTTGTCGTTACCGATGTACCGAAGCGCCTCCACGATCTCGGCGGACCACATGGTGGCCTCGCCGGCGGTTAGCGCGTTCTCGAGAGTGGGCTCGGGCCTTATCTTCCCCCTGACCTCTCCGAGTAGAGCGGGAAGGTCACTGAGCGTCTTCACGGGCGTCGTCGTCCAGCCGTAGAAGCAGGGTAGCTCGTATCCCGTGTCCGGATACTCGATCGTCTGGTCAGGACCGTATTTCCTCAGGGCGCGGTTCAGGAGAACGTCGGCGTAGCCGGTTGCCGTTATGGCTCCCGAGATCGCCATGCTGAACAGCTCTGTCTGCGTGACCTTGGTCATTCCTCCTCACCTCCGTCCGCAGCGACCTCAGGTTTCTCCGCGAAAACATCCTCCTTCGTCTCGCCGGACCAATAGATGGTCTCCTTGTCCTCACCGATGCCCAGTCTCCAGCGTCGATTCCTCACTATGTTGACCAGTTTCCTGGCAGCTTCGTCCGGGTCCTCCTCGAAGACGAAGTAGCCTCCGTAGACGTCGCGGGCTGTGTTCTCGGCGATTTGTACCACGAGGGGACTTCCATGTATGAACGGGAGCACCGCCACGTGGGTCGGCCAGCCAGTCGCCACCAGCCACGTCCCTATCACCACCGCCTTCTCGCTCATGTCCTCTGGCGCACTCGCGACGACGGGGAGGTCCTTGATATCCACTCCCATCTTGTTCGCGAGCATCGTCATGAAGTCATGTATTCGTGAGTTATCAACGCAGGACCCCATGTGCCAGACGGGCGGGAACGGGCCGTCGAAGCCAAACTTCTCTCCAAGCTCGGTGAGCACTTCCTTCAGACCCTCTCCCGCGAAGTCCTTGGTCGCCTTGGAGTTCGTGAGTCCTGCTCTGACGTAGGCGCCTGCGGCACAGCCTGTCGAGATGACAAGGATATCGTTCTTGATGAACTCCTTCGCGAGGGTCAGATGATTTAGGTCATGGCAGGTCTTCACGTTGTTGCATCCAACGAGTGCTGCGAATCCCTGGATCTTTCCCTCATTGAGCTTGTCCGCAAGATACTGAAGAGGATCATCGGAGGCCTTGGACAGAATCTCCATGATCTGTTCCACGCTGAATCCGACACAGGAAGTCTCCTTCACATCCGGTATGTGAATGGCATTCTCATTCCTGTCCTTGTAGGCGTTAATGGCCAGAAGCAGTATCTTCCTTGCGTCCTCCTTCGCGCTCGCCGGATTGAACTCTATGTGGATATCCCCTGGCTGCCTGCAGAGGTCGGACGTCGATATCAGCTTCGTGTGGAAGCAGTTCGCCCACATCCCAAGCGAGGGCAATATACACTGATAGTCGATGACCATGGCATCAAGGACACCGGTCATGATGGCCAGCTCCTGGGAGGCGAAGTTGGTCGCAAGCGGAATCCCCCGCCGCATGAGCAGTTCGTTTCCGGTGCAACATATCCCTACGATGTTGATGCCGTCCGCTCCAACTTCCTCGGCGGCACCCTTCATCTCATCTGCGATATCGCACATAATCTCGCTCAGTACGGGGTTGTGACCGTTCATCGCGATGTTGACGGACTCCTTCTTGAGCACACCGAGGTTCGACTCAGTGAACGTGAGCATGGGAGTTCCGAATAAGATGTCACTCAGGTCCGTGGATATGTGCTCACCAGCTAGATCGGCGAGAGCGCACTTTATCCCGCTGAAAATGAGGGGAACGGGATCTGCATCCACACCTATGTGGGTGCGATGCATGACCTCCACGACCGCGGCATCGATGGCATTGGGAAGGACACCATATCTGTCCAGCATCTCCAGCCTCTTGGAAGTTAGCGTGGTCCGCAACCAGGTGAGTGGTTCGTGCTCCACCCTTGAGAAGTCCTCGAAGGCCTCCCCGAGAAGCTCCTTCGTCAGCTCCATCGTGTCCTTTCCATCTACATCTATTCCGACCCTCTGCGCGACGACTCTGAGCTTGTCCTCGTCCTTTATCGAGTAAGCGTCGGCCTTTCCGTCGATAAGGGCCTTCATGGTATGGGCGATGTGTCTTCCGTGGTCGGAGTGGGCAGAACATCCTGCCGCTATCTTCCTGAGAAGGTTCCTCGAGACGATCGTGTAGGCCGTCGCCCCGCATATGCCTCGCGAGGGTTCCTTGCCAAACGGATTGATCCTGCACGGTCCCTGAAGACATATCGTGCAGCATATTCCCAGCTCTCCGAAGCGGCACTGTGGTTGCATCCTTTCGTAGCGGTCCCACATCGTTGTGGCATCCACGTCCGAATCGCGCACCTTCTCCAACATCTCCAGTGTCGCCGGGTCTACTGACTTCTGTTTCATTTCAGATTCTTTAGCCATGGTATTCCTCCTATTCTTTCACCGTCAGAGCATCAGTCGGACAGGCCGCGACGCAGGCCAGGTTCTCATACTCCTCGCAGAGGTCGCACCTGACCGCGACTTCGCTGACCATGTCCTTCTCTATGCAGTCGAATGGGCATGCCTCCAAGCACTCCCAACATCCCGTGCACTTCTCCACGTCGAACCTCACGAACCCGTCCTCTTCCTGCGTGATGGCATCGAACTCGCAGACCTCCATGCACTTCGGGTTCTTGCAGAACTGGCACCTCACGAGGTACGGGTTACCCTTCTTCAGAGAGACCCTGACACGCGGGATCGGCCTCGGCTCCGCAAGAAGGATGTCCGGCCAATCCACGTGATCGGAATGCCTCTCCCCGCACGCGGTCTCGCAAGCCCTGCAACTCATGCAGATATCTTTATCGAACTTGACTTTCTTCACTCACTACCCCCGATTAGATGGCCAACAATTCGGTTATGTCGTATACACCGCTTGTTTATAAAGTTGACCTGCTTGGCCACCGATTCCTTTCCCATTTCACGAACCGCCAGATGCTGGCCTTTGCGAATCATCTTCGGCAAAAGACGAAGTTCGACTTGCCCGATGGATGCTAATCCTCGGAGACAAGCTCTCCCGCCGAGGCCCAATTGGACTTCTCCACATCGTTGAAGACGATCCAGATCGAGTCTGGTGGGATACCCGCGATCCTCACGAAGGCGTCCGTTATAGCTCGCGCGAGCTTCTGCTTCTTCTCCTTGTCCCTGGGCCACATGTATACGTTTATGAATGGCATGTTGCACCTCCTTGCAGAGCGGAATGCCTTCCTGTGAAAAAAGCTATCGTTCAGTCCGGGAGCCCCAGTTTGTCCCCGATCTCCTCGATTGCCGAGACGATCTCCGAGCAGTCCTCGTTGTCGATCGGCGGGACGTCCTTCATGTCAGCCTCGATTACGCACGGTTTGTAGGGAATCGACCCGACCAGCTCGATGCCTATGTCCGCGAGCTTCGAGCGGGTGAAGTCATCCTTTCCGAGCGATTTGTTGAGGACCGCGACGACCTTGCCGATACCCACGTCCTCCGCCAGCTTCCTTATCCTCTCCGCCGTCTCGATGGACTTCGTTCCGGGTTCCACCACGATGACAAGAATGTCCACGCCCTCCGCCGTGCCCCTGCCCAGATGCTCGACGCCCGCCTCCATGTCCATTATGAGAACCTCGTCCCTGTCCAGAACGAGGTGCCTCAGGAGCCGCTTCAGCAACGCGTTCTCGGGGCAGAAGCATCCGCTCCCGCCCAGCTCGATGGTCCCCAGGACGATCAGTCTCACGCCGTCCTTCGCGATTGTGCCGTACGTGTCAACGAGGTCGTCCACCTTCGGGTTGAGCTTGAACATCTGTCCGTAGGAGGACCCTGGTCTCACGCCCGTCCTCTCTTCTATGAGGTCCAGCATGCGGGAGAGCGGGACCAGGTTCTTTCTCTCCTCCTCCGGTATCCCCACCGCGGACGCGAGGCTGGGGGACGGGTCGATGTCCACCGCCAATACTCTCATTCCTCGCCTCGCCAAAAGCCTTGCCAGGGTTCCTGCCAGCGTGGTCTTGCCTACACCGCCTTTCCCGGCGATTCCTATCCTCTGGGCCATCGGAGACCTACTTGGAAGCGATGATGAATCGGTGGTTCACCAGGTCCACTCTCTTCACAGTCCCTTGGACGGTCTTCATCTCGCCCATGATGTCTATGCAGGTTATCGTCTTGTCGTTCACCTCGACCTTGGCGACATCCTTCATGAGCTCGGTCTCTTCTCCATCCATCTCAACGTAAACAGTGGATTCGCACATGTTCTCACTGGCTCGGAGAAAGGAACGTCGGTATTTAACGCTTTTTTTTCGGCGGCTCGGGCTACTTGCGGGTGTACCTTCCCATGATGACGGCTTCGCCGATTTTGTGCTCCTCCACTTCGCGGTAGAATGCCCTCTTCTCGGCCGCCAGGATCTTCTCGACGTTGAGCGCGTAGAGCTTGAAGTAGTACCTGTGAGTCCCGCTCGGCGGGCAGGGTCCTCCATAGCCCTCCCTCCCGAAGTCGTTCGTGATCTGGCGGGAGCCCGCGGGCCTCGAGTTCTGAGGCATCTCTCTTGTGGCGGGCGGGATGTCTCCCAAGAGCCAGTGCACCCAGGTCCCCATGGGAGCATCCGGGTCGTCCATGATGAGCGCCAGGCTCTTCGTTCCCTCAGGAACCTCCTCCCAGACGAGATGGGGCGATACGTCCTCCCCGTCGCAAGTGAAACCAGAGGGGACGTCCCCACCATCCTCGAAGTCGTTGCTCTTCATTCTCATGACCTCGCCATCTGAGTCTACGTTTATGATTCTTTCTCTGAACCCGCCTATTTCGTGGCCTTGTGAATCCCAACCATCCCGAGGAGGAGGGGTTGGAAGGTGACCTCGCTGAAGCCCGCCCCGCGCAGGATGATGGCAACTTCCTCTGAGGCGGGGAATTTCGTCGCGGATTTGCCAAGATACGTGTACGCGCCCTTGCTCCCCGATGCCGCCCCGCCAACGAAGGGCACAATCGTCCTCAGATACGCGTGGTATAACTTCCTCAGGACGTCCGATTCAGGTTGGCTTGTCTCCATGATGACGAAGTGCCCGCCAGGCCTCAGTATCCTCAGGACCTCGGCCAGGTATGTTCCGATGGCGGGGTTCTTGTAGAGCAGGTTCCTGAACGAGAAGGCGATTGCCACGCAGTCGAACGATTCGCCTCTGAACGGCAGATGGCCCGCGTCCGCAAGGATCAGCGGCTTCGACCGGCCCGCTGCCGCGCTGGCTTTGCCTATCATCGACTCTGTGAAGTCCAAGCCGAGCACCCTCGACCCATCGCGGGTCCGCCTCATGATCGTGAAGAGAAGGTCGCCCGTCCCGCAACACAGATCCAGAATCGCTTCGGGGCGGTCCTCAAGGCACGATGCCGTGGCCTTCGCCCTCCACCGACGGTCCAGTCCGAAGGTCAGGAGACGGTTCAGCAGGTCGTACTCATCTGACACGCCCTGGAACATCTTTCTGAGAGATGCAGGTCGATGACCCGTGGGCGCGTCATCACTGACCATTCTATCTGACCTTTCCACGCTACAAAGAAGTCGCAAGATTTACATAAGCCCTTTGAATTGTGAGACTCAGACTCCAGGGTGGAACCAATGGTTCGTGTTAATGAAGTAGGTGAAGTTTTCCGATGCGAGATATGCGGGAATGTCGTCGAGGTCAAGGAAGCCGGTGGCGGAGAGCTAGTCTGCTGTGGCCAGGCTATGGTGAAGGTCGAATAGCGATTATTCCATCCGTTCTGCCGGCGCGGCGATTCTGACGCCGATCTCGAATGCCCTAGCCATGGTCTCTTCGTCGTCCTTGACGCCGCCCCTGGCCTCGTCCGTCTGACCGTAGAGTATCTTGTCAACGAGCTCGATGTTCGCCCACTTAAAGAACGCCTTCGCGGTCGTCAGGATGGGCGTGAAGTCCCTGTCCTGCCCGCCGACCGCGATGAAGACTCCCTTGTTCCGGCGCTGTTTCCTTCTCTCAAAACCGTACGTGCCGTCCTCGCGCTTCACATAGGGCATCAGACAGTTGCAGCGGTCAATCATCAGCTTCGTCTGCGCGCTCACGGTGTCGAAATACAGAGGAGAACCCAGGACGATGACGTCGCAAGAGTCCAGGGCGTCATAGATGACCTTCATGTCATCGTCGAAGAGGCAGTACTCAGGATCGGGGTCCTTCACACAGTCCTGGCACGGCCGGATCTTCAGGTCGTTCAGATGCACCTTCTCGGTCTCCGCCCCCTCGCTCTTGGCGCCCTCCAGAACTCGCGACACGAGCAGGTCCACGCTCCCCTTCTTGACCGGACTGCCGACGATCCCACAGACCTTCATTCTGCCACCTTCTGTGATCTAGGGAATCAGCGATGCGAGAAAAGACTTATGGGTCTCCAAGGGACCAACGGCCCAGGAAGGGGGCCGTAGGCCGTCGTCGACCTACTCCTTCTTCCCAAGCCCCATGTCCTCGAGGTTCGCTCGAAGGACGTCACCCAATCCGACGGGCATCAGGGACAGCATACGAAGGATGCCTAACAGGGCAATGGTAATGCCGAAAAGCACCGTTGCAATGCCTACAAGCTTCAGCGTCAGGATCGTGGGCTTCATCTCCTCGATGGCCGCCAGATCCTTCGCCAGGTCGGAACCCGCCAGCGCGCTGTCCCTATCGGCCTTCGAGTTGTTCGCGAAGTAGTCCTCCTGCATGGGAACGAGCACCGTCTGCTCCATGATCAGGGCTGTCCAGGCCATGCCGACGCCGATGACGGCGAACAGTATGGCGATCAAGGTTACCTTTCTCACCATCTTGACCGGTGGGTCCATCTCGTCGCCTCCTACGCCAGCATCTGGCCGAACTTCTTCCGGACCATCTTTCGCTTGAGGAAGAAGTAGTCCTCCGTCGATTTCATGACGGCCTGCTTCTCCATCATCTTGCGCTCGTGCGGCCAGTCCTTCATGATCTCGGCGAAGACGGCCATGAGCGTGTTGCGGTGCTCCTTCGGGATTTCCATCATGATGTCGGTCCTAGCCTTCACGACCTTCATCCTGGCATCCTCGGAGATATCACCAAGAGCGTTGAGAAGATCGGCTATCGCTGCCTTCCGCTCCGCCTCGGGCATTCCCAGGAACTTGCGCATCCTCGAGCCCAGAAGTTGCTTTCTCTCGTCCAAGGGCTTGGAGGCCAAATCCTCCAGAAACCCCAGTTGCACATTCAGCTTCTCAGCGGCCTCCGCGTATTCCTTGCATTCGGGACACGCTGCGAAGTGCTCTTCGTAGGAACGGACGTCCCCACCAGCGCACTCCTCGCAGGCGCTGAGCATATCATCTAGTTGTTGTGATGTCAAAATTACACCTCCGATCATAGTCTTACACTCGGGGGCATATCAACTGTCGTTTGTCCCCCGTGAGGGTGACAGCTGCAAAAGAATAATGTTATGAGCGACTATCACTTGGCAATAGCAGGAGAAGTGGTCGCATGGCCAAGAGAACATACGCGGATCTGGTCTTCAACGCTCGCCTCGAGGATATCGACAAGGAGGTCGCTGACCTCATAGGCTTCGAGGAGGAGAGACAGGATAGGAAGCTCATAATGATCGCATCCGAGAGCTATTGTCCCAGCCCGGTGAGGGAGGCGGTCGCGTCCGCCTTCGCGAACCTCTACGCCGAGGGGCATCCATCGGTCAGGATGGACAAGGAGGACAGGGGGCTGGCAACGGACTACGAGCACCAGATGACGCACCAGCGCAGGTTCGCGGACAGGAGATACTACAAGGGCTGTGAGTACGTCAACATCATGGAGAACCTGGCGGAGAAGAGACTGGCGGAGATCTTCGCGACGGACGAGATATCCGCGGACGAGATCTACACGAACGTCCAGCCGCTCTCGGGCGCTATCGCCAACAACGCCGTCTACAACGCCTTCCTCGAGCCCGGTGACACGGTCATGGGGATGGCGCTGAACGCGGGCGGGCATCTCACGCACGGGAGCGAGGTGAACCGCTCCGGGCGGTACTACAACGTAATCCCCTACTACCCGGACGACAGGACCGGCAAGTTCAATTTCAAGGAGCTGAAGAGGCTCGCCAAGGAGCACAGACCGAAGCTTGTCATCGCGGGGTACAGCGCCTACCCGTGGAACATCAACTGGAAGAAGTTCAGGGAGGTCGCCGACGCGGCTGGCGGGGCGATTCTCCTCGCGGACATGGCGCACGTCGCAGGCCTCATCGTCGGCGGGCAGTTCAACAACCCCATTGGATACGCGGACGTGGTCATGTTCACGACACAGAAGTCAATCTGCGGTCCCCGCGGGGCGGTCCTCATGACGACGGACAAGGAGAAGGCGAAGGCGCTGGACCGGGCCGTCTTCCCGGGCGAGCAGAGCGGGCCGCACCTGAACAACGTCATCGCGAAGGCCGTGTGCTTCGAGATAGCCAAGACGCCCGAGTTCAGGGAGCTGACGAGGAGGATCGTGGAGAACGCGAAGCATCTGGTGAGCTCGTTCAAGAAGCTCGGTCTTACCGTCGCCTACGGCGGGACGGACAGCCACCTGCTTCTGATCGACCTGAGGGACATCAAGACGAAGACCGGCTACCCGCTCACGGGCGAAATCTCGGCCCGCATCATGGAGCTCTGTGGAATCGTCATCAACAAGAACACGATCCCGTACGATGAGAATGCCATACACCCGAGCGCGATACGCTTCGGCACGACTTGGGTCACCCAGCGTGGGTTCGGAAAGAGTCAAATGGAGAAGATCGCCGCCTTGTCTCACAGGATACTGACGAACATCCAGCCCTTCCACTACGTCGGACGGGAGAAGGACGTAGGCAGGGGGAAGATCGAGCTCAGGATACTCGAAGAGGTCAAGCGGGAGGTCGACGAGCTTGTCCGGGAGGCGAGGAGCGAGGTGCCCGCGCCGAGGCATGGATATCCGCACTATGGCAC
Source organism: Candidatus Thermoplasmatota archaeon (assembly GCA_022848865.1). NCBI lineage: Archaea > Methanobacteriati > Thermoplasmatota > Thermoplasmatota archaeon. Next base: position 18,125 of record JAJISE010000012.1, read on the forward strand.
CGGCGAAGGTGAGGAGTTCGAGAGTCCTCTTGAGGAGATTCACAAGGAGTCCCGCGCCAAGATGAGGAGGGTCGGCGGGTGGAGGATTCCTGCGGTCTATCACACGCTGAAGAAGGACATCGAGAAGACCAAGGACTCCGCCGGAGTCTTGGACGCGTCTGCCTACGGACTCCTAGAAGTTCGTGGCTGGCGGGCGAGGCCATTCCTCGACGAGGTCTGCACCGGCCCCATTCGCGACATGGAAGTGGGAACGAGCCAGAGGACTCTCGTCCTGGACAAGGACGGCAGGATAATCGACGACGTGGTCGTGATGAGAGGGCCGCCTGACAGGGTCGGAAGGGACCGCTACATCGTCGTGACCAACCCCCAGAACGCAGACAGAATCAAGCTCTGGTTCCGAGCACTGTCCGATTCCTACGTAATCTTCGATGACGATCTCTTCAGAAAGGTCCAAGGACCCGTCATGGTCAAAGACCTCAGGCGGGAGGGCAAGACGAGCATCTTGCTCCACGGTCACAGCAGCCTGAGGGTTCTGAGGAAACTGGCTCCAGAACTCAAGAAGTGGAGCGGCAAAGGTCTCGTGAAGGTTTCGATGGACAAGAACCGGGTCGTGATCGGATGGGCCGGGTTCCACGAGAAGTGTGAGAGGTTCCACATCATCGTTGACAGGAAGAAGAGCGTGCACGTCTGGAAAGCGATTCTGGACGCGGGCAAGAGAATGGGGATTGGCCCGATCGGATATGACGCAGAACTGGATACGCGGAAGAGGCGCTACCTCCCGATTTACGGCAGGAGGAAGACACACGCGAGTGAGATAGTGCGCAGGCGGAAGGATTTCATGGACATCTCGAAACCCTATTTCGTGGGTCAAAGGGATTTCCTGCGGAAGAGGTCCCGCAAGAAGATGTACATGTACGAGCCAGAGGACATTCCCCTGAGGAGGAGCTGCCTGTACGAAGAGCACCTCAAGCTGGCCAAAAGGACCTCCCTGAAGCCCTTCGCGGGATGGGAGATGCCCATCCTCTACACGAGCATCGCCGACGAGCACAAGGCGGTCCGGGAGACCGCTGGGCTCTTCGATGTGAGCCACATGGGCGTCATCAGCGTTCAGGGGAGAGACGCCACCGACTTTCTGGATGCCGTAACGACGAACTACGTGAGATGGCTCAAGCCCTGCGAATCACATTATTCCTACGTGCTGGACATCGACGGGCGCGTTCTCGATGACATATTCATCTACAAGATCGGCGAGGAGGACTACATGGTCGTCGCCAACGCCGTCAACGCAGAGAAGGTACTTGCTTGGCTTCAGGCCGTCAGCACCGGTGAGTACCTCCTCAGCAGGGAACACCCGTCCGTGGACGTCAGCGGAGACGTGAGCGTGAGGGACCTGAAAGACCCCTCGAGCGGGAGGGACCGGCGGGTGGACATCGCGCTCCAAGGACCCAGTTCCCGCGAGACAATCATGGAGCTGATTAAGGACGAAAGGCTAAGGCGGAGGTTCTGGTCGCTGGCAAGGTTCGAGCTCATGAAGCTGAGGCTGGGGAACGTTCCGCTGATAATCTCCCGCTCGGGATATACCGGCGAGGAGTATGGCTACGAGCTCTTCGTGCACCCGAAGAATGCTCCGAAGCTGTGGAATCTGATCCTGGAGAAGGGAAAGCCCTACGGCGTGAAGCCAGCGGGCCTGGGAGCGAGGGACTCCACCCGGACGGAGGCGGGATTCCCGCTGTGGGGGAACGAGCTCGCGGGCGAGCACGATCTCTTCCCGACAGAGGCGGGATACGGGACCTTCGTCAAGCTGCACAAGTCCTTTTTCGTCGGTAGGCAGAGAGCGGTCGAGAAGGCCAGGAACCGCGAGAGAGAAATCATCCGCTACCGGATGAAGAATAAGGGAATTCGCGTCGTCAGGCCTGGTGCCTTTGTCGTGAGCGATCAGGACAGGATCATCGGGGAGGTGACGAGCAGCGTCGTCATCGAGGGAAGGCAGCTTGGCTTGGCTCTCGTGCCGAGAGAGAATGCGATTGAGGACGCAGAGATCGGGATAGTCATCCCGCCAAGGGGAGTGAAAGCCTCAGGGAAGGAGATACAGGGACTCGTGGACTCAGGCTCCGCGACGGTCGAAAGGGCGAGGACACTCCCCAGACTGCTGATCGCGGAAGAGGGTCAAGAAGAGTAGCTCACTCCGAGTGCAGCTCGTTCATGTTGCGGAAGCAGCCCGCCGAGATGAGCCCCTGTTCGATCCACTCGTCAATGATAGGGAATGAGGCCTTCTCCACTCGGCCAAAAAGCTCCGATATCTTGAGCGTCCCGCTCGCCAGCATCTCTTCGACCAGTGGCATCTGGCTTTTCGAATACAACGAGCAAAGCGGTTCCAAGTGCCCGTTCCTCCATCTCGGAACGACGAGCTCACTCTCACCATGATCGAGCAGAAGACCCAGTATCCGAGGGTCGAGGTCTGGCATGTCGCACGCAAGAACAAAGACCCGCTCGTATCTCGCGTTCTTCAGGGCGGAGTAGATCCCGCCTAGCGGACCCTTCTCGCTCACCAGATCCCCTCTGATGTCCACATCAGTGCCCGAAAACTCGCCCTGAAGGAAGACATCGTCCGAGAGCCTTTGGAACTTCTCGTAGCATATGTTGTAGAGCGGTTTTCCACTGACTTCGAAGAGCTGTTTGGCCCGCCCGAAACGGGAGGAGTTCCCGCCAGTGAGAATCGCTACCGAGATATCCATCAGGCGATCACCCGAAGTCGATGTACTTCTCCCCGCAATATAGGTTGAACCGCTTTCCCCGAGCGAATCCGATTACCCCCATGTCATATGCATTCGCGAGCTCTATCGCCTCAAGCAACGGGGCGCTCCTAGACATTGCGAGCGGGATCCCCGCCCTGAGACACTTCCAAACCATATTAGACGTTATCCGGCCCGTGACGAAGAGGGCCTTGTCCGCGAAAGTGCCGCCATTGAGGAATGTGGAGCCGATGACCTTGTCAACCGCGTTGTGGCGGCTCACATCGAAGGCCGTGACGATGAGATTCATCTTCTCATCGAACAGGAAGGCGTAGTGGTATGCACCGGTCTGCTTGTACACATCCACGTGGTCAGAAGTCCTACTGTGTACGAGCGGGACGTCAGAAGCCTTGATTCTGAGCGGGGAGTCCATCTTCGCGATTCTATCGCCGATTCTCTTCTGGACATCCGAGGGAGTCGTGCAGTCCGTCCAGAGTATGTTGTAGTTCCTCCTGTAGGAGATGTCCGAGTCCAGGTCGATGGAGACATCCACGCGGAAGCTCCCGTCCTTCTCCCTTTCCGAGTATGTCTTGATCTCAGAGGGCTCATCGATGAAGCCTTCTGAGAAGAGGTTACCATAAACGAAGTCCTTGATGTCATGAGGTGAGATGATCGTGTCAAAGCCGATCTTGTCCTCGATCTCCAGATGGAGGAACGTCTCTTCGGCGACTAGGTCATCCACTTCTTCGAGGGCGCCGTCTTTCCATCTCTTGATCCTGATCTTCTTCATCCGTCATGTCATCGGCTGGATTGGTAAATAAACCTTGTTCAGGAGACGGGACAGTCCCCAAAAAGCGACCGGAAGTGGTCACTTTTCGTTCACTTCTTACCGCTCAAGCCTAACCCTGTGACCATCCTCATTACAGGATGAGGTGATTGAAACGTCCGGAAGAACCATAAGAAGCGCAACCCCCCACCGGGGAACTGGGTCGCCCTCGCCTGGAATCGTGAGGCACGCTCGGAACGAGGCGGGGAACGGAGGCGCTGACTGGCTGGCTGCCAGAGGCCTCCGCCCCCAGTAGGAAGGGGTCATGCGGGGCGGATAGGTCCGTCCCACGAACGCGGCAATCGAGCTGGACCCCTTTCTGTATTCTCTTCGTTCACTCAACTCCCCCCGCAAGTTTTAAGTCTCGTATTCACTTGGGGCGGTCATAGGGGGTTGATTATGACAGAAGAACCTAAACATGGAAGCTTCACCCACATAGAAATCCCTGTCAAGGACAAGGAGAGGAGCAAGGAGTTCTACGGTGAGGTTTTCGGATGGAAGTTTGAGGACGTGCCTGAGATGGACTACACGCTTTTCCACGCGCCGACACCGCCGCACGGCGGCCTGTTCGTCCCGGAAGAGGGCCAACCCACTTTTGGAGTGCTGAACCATATCAATGTTGACTCGGTCGACGAGACGTCCAAGAAGATCGAGGAGCTGGGCGGGAAGATGCTCGTGCCCAAGTCGGAAGTCCCCAACATAGGCTGGTTCGCGGTCTTCCAGGATCCGGACGGGGCTGTTCAGGCGCTCTTCGAGAGCTTGCCTAAGGAGTAGGATTCGAATCTCGATCCATAGGCAACATGACAGCGCTCACGCTATAGACAGAGAAAATAAGAAAAGATGGCGGGTGTTATCCCGCCTTCTCGTTTCTACGGATATTCGATGGTCGGTGCCTCGGGCAGGACCAAGGTGTGGTCGCCCGTGCCTTCGTTGTGGTTGTTGTTGATGTTGTCCAGGGTCTCCTGGAAGGACGTGAAGTCGTAGTCCTCGTCCTCGTTTACCAGCTTCCAGATTGCCTCGTCGTAGACTTCCTGGACGGTCCATCCGCTGTAGTCATCGCCTTCGAAGATGTAGACCGCGTCGGCCATGTCCGTGCCGAATTTCAGGAGGTTCATGTGCAGCGCCAACAGCTGGGCCCTGAACAGACTCCTGCATGTTCCCGCACAGTTGGCGGGATAGTCTCCAGCTCCGTCGAAGATCCACTTGGCCTCGTCGTCGTTGTCAATCTCGTAGTCACCATCGGGTGTCTGCACATCGACAGCCATCGGATAGTCCGGTAGCAGATCGTATGCCGGATCCCTCGGCGGGGCGCCGTGTCCCGTGTGGGTCTTCCAATAGCCCCACGTCAGTCCGCCCGTGAACTCGACCACGTTGCCGAAGTCAGCGTCGTCCATGAAGAAGCCGCTCGTGCCGTCGAACATGTAGTGTCCATCGCCCGGATACGTGTTGGCCCAGACGTAGTACTCGCCTGGAGCGGTTGGCATGATCTCCTTGACCTCGTAGCCTCCCGGACCCAGGTCGTAGAAGCAGTACTCACCGTTGGCGTCTGTGTAGACGGTCTCGACGAGCGCACCATCCTTCCAGAGCTCTATCATGAAGCCCTCGATGATTTCCTCGCCCTCGTCCATCACGCCGTCCTTGTCCACGTCGTACCACTTGGCTCCGCAGACCTCACCGAGCTCGAAGTTGTAGAAGTCGAGTGTCTGTGCCTGTCCGCTCACAGCTGTGAACGTGAACTCTGTCGGCGCAGTTGCCATCCAGCCTTCCATCTCCGCCTCGGCGACCTTGTATTCGCCGCCCGCACAGACCTCGAACGCGTAGTACCCGCTCGCGTCCGTCGTTGTGGTTGCGACCTCGACCCAAACACCGGCGTCCATCTTGTAGAGGGTTATCGTCCAGCCCTCGAGGCCGGTATCTCCCTCGTCCCAGTCGCCGTCACCGTTCATGTCCTCGTACTTGTATCCAGAGACGGAGAAGCACTGGAAGTTGTAGAAGTCGAACGGTCCCTGGCCAACTCCGCTAGCTGCTGTGAAGCTGAAGCTCGCATCGCTCGTGTGGACCCATCCGTCCCTGTCCTCCTCGGAGACTCTGTAGTCGCCCGGCTCGGTCGCGGTGAACGAGTAGTACCCGCTCGCGTCTGTTGTGGTTGTAGCGTAGGTCGACCAAGTTGCGCCACCATCAGTGGATCTCTCAAGGGTTATCTCCCAACCCTCGATTCCCGGTTCGCCTACATCCCAGTCGCCGTCCCCGTTCAGGTCGTTGTACTTGTGTCCCCAGACATCGAACTCGTTGAAGTTCCCAAAGGCGACGCTGTATGTCAGCGAGACCTTGTAGTCAACGGAGACAGTCACGGGGTTTGCTGGCTGAGCAGGCTCACCATCTATGATTGTCGCCGTGATGCTCCAGCCGCTCTGGACTTCCTCCTCGATTATGTAGTCGCCGTCAACCGAGGCGTCTATCACGACGCAACCGTCCTCGCCCGTGTAGAGTGTGTTTACGACTCCCAGTGGGTCTGTCACATGCATCGCCCAACCTGGTATGCCGAGCTCGCCCTCGTCCCACAGGCCGTTCCCGTTCATGTCCTCGAACTTGCAGACCTCTATCTCAGGGGTCGGCTTCTCTGGACCCTTGGACTTTGCCTTGAAGTTGTCCGTCTTCGAGTGAGCGGGGACAAAACCGTGGTAGTTCCCAGGTGCGTATCCGGGATCAAGATCGTTCGGATCACCAAGGTAGAACTCTGTAGGCGTTGCCCAGACCTTGTATACTCCCCCTCTATTGGGAGTGTCCTTGTAGGGCATCAGCTGGATCGTCAGCGAGTCTGCCCAAAGGTTCCATCCGAGATCGTGCAATCCGTACTCCCAGCCCTCCATGTAGCAGTCGAAGGTTTCTGTCTTGCCGTTCCCGTTGCCCTTCGTAATCGTGTAGGTTCGGCCTGCTGAGAGGTACTCCGCGATTACACCGTCCTCCACTCTGAACTCTCGGCAGATCGCCGGATCCTCAGATAGCAGTTTCTTGCCCGACGGATCCGTTACTTGAAAGTAGTAGTTCCCGTCGGGAAGACCCGCCGCACCTGGCGGGGCATGGGGCCCAGGGCCGCCGTTGAGGTAAACGTCCCTCTTGTCAGCGTAGTGGTTTGCATTCACCATCGTTCCGTCTTCCAGGCTCGTGAATATCGCGCCGGACAATGGTGCCCCAGCGCTCGCGGTCTGGAAGAGAAGCGCACTGATTGACAGTGCTATTCCTATAGCTAAGAGAAATCTCTTCTTCGTACAGCCACCTCCTCTTAGGGAGACCCTCCTTAGGGAAACCCTCCTCTGTGGTCATCCAGATTAATTGGTGGCGTATTTATAACTTATCGGAAATGAGGCTGTCCACGTACGTCAATAGCATTCAACGACATGACTTCATTCCCAACAGCGGGGAGAACCACTCGAAGTTACCACCGTTCTACCGCTTCTTCCTGTAGAGAACCGCACCGAGCGGGGAGAGAATACCGAGCAGCACGAGTGAAAAGAGCATAGCAGATATCTCTGGTTGTCGTGCATCGATAGCTCTCGACGCTTGATCGGGATCCGGGACCGATGTACCCTCATGTTCTGGCGGGAGGGATTTGGTGCCCTCATTGCCAGCCGAGTCCTTCGGGTCCTGCTGATTCTCCGCTCGATTCATCACGGTCCATGTTCCCGACATAGAGGCCTCGATCCAGTAGCCATTCCCCGCTGTCATCGTCTCGATGTCGTTCGCGACCCTGAGGAAGTAAGGTGGTGAGAACGCGTTGAAGATCTCCACTCTGATCGCCCCCGAATCGGATTTCAGGTCCGCGATCGTGTAGTCAGTATCAAATGACGGAAAGCCAACAAGGTTCCATCCCTTCGCAAGGTTCACGAGGGTAGTGGTAGGAACCCTTCCTGCCACGGTCAGATTGGAGCGGCTCACGACCTCGACCCAGATGCCCATGTTCGTGCCGATCTGTTCCAACGTGCAGTAGTTCTTCTGCGTGGAGTAGCTCTTCCAGCTTCCTGCATAGTAGTAGCGCGCGGTGTCGAAACTCAGCGTCCTCAAAACAGCATCAACGGAATCATCCTTCTGCTCCAGCGGGATGGAGACCAGCTTCCAGCCTGGCATCAGGTTCTTAACGTACTTCCCCGCCTGTGCTGAGTACGGCGCCGAGTTGTTCGCGAAGTCCACCGCTCTTACCTGGTAGAAGTAGTAGCTGGAGTCGCCTTCGCCCCCGTTCGCATGAACGAAGAAGTCCGTGTCGGCCGGTGCTGAGCCGAGAAGCACGTAGCTAGTCCCTGTCGGATCATATGTCGTTCCGTAGTACACGTCGTACCGCTCGACACCAGATTCGAGGTCCGTGGCGAAGGTCCAAGTGATGTTGACATCCCGCCATCCGACACCTTCAAGGACTGCCCACACGTCGTCCAGTGTTGCAGGCGGGCTCGCATCGATGTAGAACGGTCCCACATGAAGGGCGTCGGGATCCCAGTTGCCCGCCACATCCCTTGTCCTCGCGTGGAAGTACCAATCGCTACCTGTGCCGAGGGGCGGGCTTGTCGTGCTGGGGCTCGTCGAGTCCACGCTCGAGTCTGGGAGAGCCGCAGGCGACTGTGTCCAATCGAACGAGTAGCCATAGACGCCGCTCGTCGCGTCCCACGCACCGGTCCAGCTGAAGTCTATCGTATCGTCACTCGACCAAGTCCCCACACTATGGCTCGATGTGAAGCCGTCGGGATTGTGTGGGTCAGTGGCGTCCTTGCTGAAGGTGCCAGTCCTCGTCATCTCGAAGTTGCCGACGTTGTCCACAGAGTAGTAATCCACCGTATAGTTACCGTCAATTACGACATCCGGCGGAGAGAAGTACACCGTCCATGGTGCACCGTTGATCCTGTAAGTCGTCACATCCACGCCGCTGTGATTGTCTGAGGGTGTTAGAGCGATACTGACATCGGACAAGAACCAACCGAAGTCACCGACCGTTCCAGTGAATGCATGAGTGGTCCAGGGATCCTCAACGTCGATGTAGAACGGTCCCACATGATAGGCGTCGGGAGCCCAGTTCCCGGCGTTGTCCACCGTCCTGATGTGGAAATGCCAGTTGTCGCCCGGACCCAGTGGGAAGCTCGTTGTGTTGGTCAGGACCGATGTTATCACACTCATGGGGAGAGTGTCGGAAAACCTCGACCACGTGTAAGAGTACCCGTAGACGCCGCTCAAAGGATCGGAAGCCCCGGCCCATTCGATGAATATCCTGTCATCGCCAGACCATACGAATTTCTGATGACTGGAGCTGTAGCTGTCCGGATTGTCTGGCGGGGCGGTATCAACGTAGAATGGTCCCACGTGGTAGGCGCCCACCGCCCAGTTGCCAGCTTTGTCCATGGTTCTTATGTGGACATACCAGCTGTTGCCATCTGTCAGGGCGTAGCTCGTTGACTCGAAGTCCGCAGTATCCATGGTCGGCCCGGGGACGGAAATCGGACTCATTGTCCATTCTACCGCGAACCCGCCGATTCCGCTGATATTGTCCCAGGCTCCTGACCACCTTATCCAGACCGTATCGTCATTTGACCATCCCATCAGACTGTGCGAACTGGTGTAGCTGTTGGGATTCATAGGCAATGAGTAGTCAACCGTCACTCTGGCGGAATCTTCGGTGAAGCTGGCTCCGAAGTACGCCCTCGCGTATATGGTGTGCCAACCCTCCAGCAAGGACGACGTGTCCCACTCGTAGTACCAGTCGGCGGTCCCGTTGGCGAGTATCCAGGAGCTGTCGTCAACCTTCACGTAGACCTGATCGATTGCGCCATGGCCGAGCAATATGACATCGTCCAAGTACGCACCTTCCCTTGTGCCGCTCGTATCGCTGTGGAAGTGGAATCCGATCTCGGTGGCGGTCGTCGGGATCGAGACAGACGAGCCCATCCATCCGTTGCTGTTTCCAGTATGCGGATCCACGTAATGCCATGTCCCGTCGTAGTATGTCACATAGACGTAGTCAACGCCGTCCTCGGAGTCCAACCAGTAGTTGTACGCGAGGGTGGCAGAGTCGTGCCCGCTCAGGTCGACGTCATGCTGCATGTAGGCGTCCATGCCATTGTCGTAAAGCCGCCTAATGTCGTTGGGGATTCCGCCAGTGACCTCGACGTCATCGATCCGCATGTACTGGTCGTACGTGCCGTGATAGAGGAACGCGAGATGGACGGAGGGGTCTCCCGCCGCGGCGGAGAGGTCGATGTACTGAATCCCCTGCGTCGTGGACGTCCAAGTCTGAAGTCCAGTGAACGCAGGGTAGTTCGCGCTTGTTGAGTATAGCACGCTCGCGTACTCGTCCCCGTCACCATGCTGATAGTCCAAATAGAACGTGAGGTTGAGCGAGGACTGAGAGCTGGCATCGAAGCCCGTGCTCATCTGGAGCCATTCCGTGATGTCAGTACCCGCTCCTGCGCCGGAGCTGTCGCACTCCGCGACGTAGTCGCTTCCCGATTCCAGCTTCATCTCCCATGGGTGCGAGTCCGGTCCGACGCTGAGGGTCGTCCAATCCGGCGGCATGAGCCCGCCGTTGTCGAAATCCTCGGTCTGAACGGTCTCGAAGTATTCTCCGAATGCCGCGGACCACACGCTCGTCACACCATCGTAGTACGTGGTGTTCGTCAAGCCCCAGTAGTCCTCACCTCCAGAACTCGTGCTGTCCCCCACGACCCAGGTGCCGGGCCACGAGCCCTCGAAGTCCTCTCTGAGAACGACCGTCCACATCGGATTCGTCGCCAGTCCCGAGATGTTCACGAGCCCGTTGATGTTGTCGCCATCAAGAGGGTTCAACATCCTCATGCCTGGATAGAAGGAGATCGACACAGTCCCCGGCGTGTCCTCGGGCGTGTCAGGGGATTCGTCCGATACACGCGTGTAGACGCCTGGACTGTAACCGCCCTCGTAAAGCTCAATCTTGTAGGATGTTATCGTCGAGTAGTCTGTCCCCGCGCCGACGCTGAGGAAGAAGAGGTTGTGCCCGTTCCTCCACTCGTTCTTGAAGTCGGTGTAGTCCAACGCCATGAAGGCCGGGAAGTCGTGGTTCCCTCCCCTCCACCAGGGTGATCTGGTGGCGGCGGGGTCGCTGATCGGACCGATGCCCAGAGTCACGGGAGCGTTCCTGCCGCCCTGGGGGTTCATGTTCACGATGCCGAGCAGGGACGGCTCGTAGTCGATCCTGTCGCGGAATCTGATGGCTATGTTCGGAAGCTCGTCCGCGGCCTCGTAGGTCATGTAGTAGTAACCGTTGCCTCCCCAAGCAGAGCCCCAGCCAGCGCCCCAGGAATTGACGATCTTGAAGGCGCCGATCTCGCCGTCGTCCTCCTTCGTGTCGTTGAATCCCACGATTGTGTTCGCATGGTTGGGATTGCCCGTCACATGCTCCGTGGAGTTGATAGTGTCGTCGCCGCTTCCGAGTCCGTTGCCGTAGTTGCCTGCATCCAGGACTATCGAGATGGCGTATCCCTCGGCGACCCAAGCCTTTATGACGTCCGTGTTGGACGGGTCCGTGGACTGATAATCCAGCCCGCGGTACTCGGGCGCGCTCCTCCAAGCGTCCTCATCGCCCCAAGAGACAGCGTCGGCAGCGTTGTAGGGCATCTCCGCCCAGATGGAATTGCCAACAGTCTTGATGACCTCCATGTTTCCCGACGGCCAGGAGCCGGAGTCGAAGCCCGAGTTTGCCTTGTTGTACACGAAGGCCGGGCTCATAAGATGGTTGTTGTTCCCCGTGGACGCATCCGTCCAGTTCAGGTCCTTCGCCTGGTTATAGCCGTTTATGTAGTATGCGACGGACCAGGCCGAACAGGAGCCCTGGCTCTGCTGGCTTCGAACTTTCGGGAAGTAGGGCTCCTGCGAGTGGTCCACCATCGGCTCGAGCATCGGCTCGTTGACACCGTCGGTCCACGATGTGCCGATCATGTTCTGCCATTCAGCCTCCGTTGGCGGGGCGAGTCCGGTGCCGAGCCCGTCGAACAGGATGTTGTAGTTCTTCTGCGGGTCCCGCACGCCGAATTCCGCCTTGAGCCTCTCGACCTCCTCCGCGGTGATGACGTGAGACTCGTACTGGAACATCGAGTCCGTCTGGACATCCGTGAGGTCTTTCGCGGGAGCTTCCGGATCGAGCGTGGCAAGCTGCCCGCCTGCAAACGCAAGGGCCGATGTCGCCAGGAGTATGATAGCCAAAATCCAGGTCTGGATGGTAGATCCGCTCTCGTTCCGTGACATGAACTAACTCCTTGAGTGGGAAATGGAATATGGACAATCGCTGTGTTTGAGTTTTACTGCCCACATATGTCTTCCCGTTCTTCTGCATGACAAGCGGTGACCGAGAACCTCATGGATTAGGACACCGCACGAGTCCAGGACATGGATTGTCTGGTCACCAAATAAGGTTTTTGCTTCCTGTATTGATAAGTGGAATATCACAGCAGGTATCACACATACATGTGGTTTCGACTCGCAAGCCGTCGCTATTGGGACAAAATGATGATAATGCATCGGGATTCCTCGGAGGGGGCTGGAACAGGGCAGGGTGAGGCGATAATGGAGCAGGTAGGACGCTCGTAGCGATTCAAGCTACCCGCGTGCGACCCCCAAGCGTGAAACATGCGAGGAAGAAGCTTAAAGATGCGAGGATCATGCGAGAAAGATAGGAGAGCCTACAAGGCTCCCGCGTTCCTCAGTCCGTCAAGTACCAGGAACGTACTGCTCTCCCTGTCCTTCTTCCCCCAGCTTCCGTCCTTGTTCTGCCGCCTGATGACGGAGGGCAGCGCGTTTTCGATCTGCATCCTCGCCATCTCGGACTTCGCCCTGGAAATGCCGTGGAACGTGTGATAGAACGGATAGCTCTTCCACGCTCCTGTCCCAGTCTGCTTCTCCGCCAGATATTTCAGGCCCTCTTGGACCCGCTTTGTTCTCGCGCTGAGCGGGTGCTCTATCAGCACGCGGAGTACGTTGATCGTGCACCACGCGCCACACCAGGTGGGCGTCCAGAACTTGAGGTACGACCTCACGGTCTGCTGGACCTCTTCCTTGTCGTCGAGACCGAGAACGTGGAAAAGATGGACCGCGTACGCCGTCTGATAGAATATCGTACATCCGGGACCGAACTCGCCGTATGATGTCTCGCGCATGAGGCTCGGGTCTCTCCTGTTTCCGGAGTAGAAGAACCCCGGATGGTCGTGATACGTGGATTTCTGGGTCGTCAGCAGCCAGTCCAGTCCCTTCTTCATGCTCCTATTCTTCGCTCCGTACCCGAGAAGCGCGAGCTTCCAGAGATTGTTGGCAGTGTGGACGAACAGCTGATCCCAGCTTCCGTCATCGGACTGTTCGGAGATGATCTCTTCATGCAGATTCCTCCGCAGGCCTGCATCCCCTTTCTTGCGAAATACATCCCTCCTGAGGTACACTCCGATTGGCGATTCCAGATCCTCCACGAAATCGAGCGGGTCCGCCCTTAGCACAATGGCATTCATGAACTCACAGTCGCGGAGAGGCTGTGAGCCCATTTAACGCTTCCCTCGGGGGGAGAGTGAATCTCGTAAGCCTTTAATATGTAACTTGTATTGAATATTATATTGTAATCATTACAGATTAGGTACCTAGTGGGTGAACGGATGGATACAGGGAAGTACACTGGAATACTCCGCGAAAAAGGAATAAAGGTGACACCGCAGAGACTCGAAGTGCTGAGATTCCTGGATGAGAATAGAGTCCATCCTACCGCCGATAACATCTACAGGGCACTGAAGAAGGACAACCCCTCCCTATCGAAGACGACGGTCTACAATGTGTTGGACATCCTGAGCAAGTACGGGCTGGTCGAGGTTCTAACGATATCCGGCACCGAGTCCAGATACGATTACAGATCGACTCGACATCAGCACTTCCTGTGCACCAGCTGCGGACGGATAGTGGACATCCACATCAAGGGGCTCTGCATGGATTGCATGCCTGAGAAGGGTCATAAGGTTGAAGAGGTCCACGGATATTTCAAGGGCACCTGCAGGGACTGTCTGAAAGGGATCGGAGGCTGATCGGGTGGACAAGGTCGAGATAAAACCCGGCATATACTGGGTAGGTGCGATTGACTGGGACCTCAGGGACTTCCACGGCTACACGACCGACCGAGGCTCAACATACAACGCATATCTCATAGTTGACGAGAAGACAGTGCTCGTGGACACGGTCAAGAGACCCTTCTTCGATGAGATGCTCTCTCGGATCAAGGAGATCGTTGACCCCGCCAGGATCGACTACATAGTTTCGAATCATGTTGAGATGGACCACTCAGGCTCATTGCCGCTGATGCTGGATGTAGTGCCTAACGCAACAGTGCTGGCCTCCCCTCGCGGGAAGAAGGGCCTTGTTAGGCACTACAAGAATGAGCTGAACCTGAAAGCGGTGGAATCTGGTGAATCACTCAAGATAGGGGAACGAACACTGCAGTTCGTCCACATCCCGATGGTCCACTGGCCCGACTCGATGGTCACCTATATCCCGGAGGAAAAGTTGCTGCTGCCGAACGATGCCTTCGGGCAGCACCTGGCGACGCCAGAGCGGTTCGATGACGAGATCTGCTGGGACATACTCAAGGAGGAGGCCGCCAAGTACTACGGCAACATAGTCCTTCCCTATGGCGGGCAGGTGGGCAAAGCACTGGACGCTCTCTCCGGGCTTGACATAGACATGATTGCACCCAGTCACGGGATCATCTGGCGGACTTGGCTGCCGAGGATTCTTGAGGAGTACAAGAAGTGGTCCAGCCACGAGACCGAGAACAGGGCGGTCATCGTCTATGACACGATGTGGGGTTCCACTGAGATGATAGCCCGCAAGCTCGAGGAGGGCCTGAGAGAATCCGGGATTCCCGCCACAAAGAGGAACCTGAAGGTGAGCCACATGTCCGACGTGATGACGGATATCCTCACATCCAAGCTCGTTCTTCTGGGCTCCCCAACCCTCAACAACCAGATGCTTCCGACGATGGGCGGGTTCCTGACATACATGAAAGGGCTCAAGCCGCTCAACAGGATCGGCTTCATCTTCGGTTCCTACGGCTGGGGCGGGCAAGCTATTGGACACATGGAGGACATCGTGAAGGAGCTCAAGTGGGAGATGCCCTTGGAGAGCATCAACATCAAGTTCGTTCCCGATGAGGATGAGTTGGACAAGGTCAGACAGATTGGATTTGAACTGGGAAAGAAGGTGAAAGAATGAGCGTGAAAGGAACAAGAACGGAGAAGAATCTCCTGGCGGCTTTCGCGGGAGAGTCGCAGGCGAGGAACAGATACTCGTATTTCGCGAGCGTGGCAAAGAAGGAGGGCTATGAGCAGATCGCCGCCATCTTCCTTGAGACAGCCGAGAACGAGAAAGAGCACGCCAAGAGATACTTCCAGTATCTGGAAGGCGGAGACGTCGAGGTCACTGCCGCTTATCCGGCGGGCGTGATTGGCGACACCGCCGCGAACCTCGAGGCGTCCGCCAAGGGTGAGAACATGGAGTGGACCCAGATCTACAAGGAGATGGGCGACGTGGCCGAGGAAGAGGGCCTCCCCGAGATAGCGGCCCAGTTCAGGAACATCGCAAAGGTCGAGCGGCAGCACGAGAAGCGCTACCTCAAGCTGCTCGAGAACGTCCGCGGCGGGAAGGTCTTCAAGATCGACGCACCGACGAAATGGAAGTGCAGGAACTGCGGATACATCCACGAGGGCACGGAGCCGCCAGAGAAATGCCCGGCCTGCCTGCATTCAAGGGCTTACTTCGAGCTCCTAGCGGAGAACTACTGAGCGGGGGAAAGAATGGCAGATTTGGTACCGGACGCCGAACTCGACTGTGTGGGGCTCTTCTGCCCCATGCCCATCATGAAGACGAAGCAGGCGATAGACAACCTCGAGGTAGGTGAGATACTCATGGTCGAGGCGGACGATTCGGCCTATGAGGGCGACCTCAAGGTTTGGGCCAAGAATATGGGTCACGAGATAGTCAGATTCGAGAGAGAAGGGACGATGATGACCGCATACATCAAGAAGACGAAGTAGTCCGCGGGGGAATGCCATGGAGAGAATATTCCTGGACCACGCATCCGTAACGCCCGTCGACGCAAGAGTGCTCAGGTTCGCTGAGCCGTATCTTGCGGGCGGTTACGGGAACCCCTCGTCCCTTCATTCCGTCGGTCTGGAAGCCAGGCGGGCCATCGAGGACGCCAGGGTGAATGTCGCCGCCCTCATCAATGCGGAGAAAGAGAAGACGATATTGTTCACGAGCGGGGCGACCGAGGCGAACAACCTGGCAATCAAGGGTGCGGCTCTCAGGAATATCGGAAAGGGAAAGAAGGTCGTCTCCAGCGCGATAGAGCACATGTCCGTCCTCAACCCGATGAAGGACCTGCAGAAGAACGAATTCGAGTTCACCACGGTTCCCGTGGATTCGAGCGGCATTGTTGACCTCGAGAAGCTGGAGGACTCGCTGACAAAGGAGACCTCGGTGACGTCGATAATGTACGCGAACAACGAGATCGGGACGATTGAACCCATCCGAGAGATCAGCGAGATTGTGCACGAAAAGGGCCTATACCTTCATGTGGACGCGACCGCCGCGGCAGGTCGGATACCGATAGACGTTCAGGCGGATGGCATAGACCTGCTGACGCTGTCATCAAACGACATGTACGGTCCTCAAGGCGCCGGTGCACTGTACGTGAAGACAGGCGTCAGGATCCAGCCGGTTCTCCCCGGCGGAGGACAGGAGCGAGGGCTCAGGTCAGGCACCGAGAACATCTTCGCAATCGCCGGCATGGGCGAGGCGGCCAGAATCGCGCGCGAGGAGATGGGCGCGGAGAGCGCCCGCCTGAGCGAGATGAGGGACAACCTGATCGAGGAGATACTGAAAATCGAGGAGACCTACCTCACCGGGCATCGAACGAAGAGGCTGCCGCACCACGCGAGCTTCCGCTTCAGCCACATAGAGGGCGAGAGCATACTCCTCCTCATGGACGCCCAGGGCATACAGGTCTCGACAGGCTCGGCGTGCTCGTCGAAGACGCTGGAGCCTTCGCACGTGTTGTTGGCCATCGGGCTGAAGCACGAGGAGGCGCACGGCTCCATGGTTCTGACGCTCGGACGGTCGAACACGGTCGAGCAGGTGTCCCGGGTCGTAGACGCCGTGAACGAGATGGTCGACAAGCTGAGGAAGATTTCATCTTTGGGCAAGGAATAAGGGTGATAGAATGGCACAGCAGATAGGATACAGCAAGAAGGTGATGGAGCACTTCATGAACCCGAAGAACGTGGGGACTATGGACGACGCAGACGGCCACGGCAAGGTCGGGAACCCCGTTTGCGGGGACCTCATGGAGATCTTCATCAAGGTCAAGGACGACAAGATCGAGGACATCAGGTTCCAGACGTTCGGTTGCGGTTCGGCCATTGCGACGAGCAGCATGGTGAGCGAGATGGCGAAAGGGATGCGCTTGGACGAGGCGATGAGAATCACGCGCAACGACGTGGCCAACGAGCTGGACGGTCTTCCACCCGTCAAGATGCACTGCTCGAACCTGGCGGCGGACGCGCTCCACGAGGCCATCAAGGACTACAAGCGCAAGAAAGGCGAGATAGTCGAGGAAGAGGAGAAGCCGGCGGGGCACACGTGCGAGCACAATCATAATCACTGTGATACGTGTTAAGATTCGAATATGAAGGGAGGTGAGAATGTGTGTGAGAAATGCGGTTGCTCTGAGACCGGGAAGCCGATCAAGTACGAGTGCGAATGTGGGGACGATTGCACGTGCTGCGTCATCGAGTTCGATGAGGAGCCCCAGGCGACACCGTACTGCTGCGGTGCACCGATGAAGCGGGTGAAGTAAAGGGTAGTCACTCAAGACCCTCTAGTCACTGTTTTCCAGACGCGGAGCTGGAGCAAGGCAAAACCCCCGTTTCCACCGAAACATTTATCTGGCTCCGATTACAGAGTTATATAACTGCAGGCGAAAGTCTGCAGGAGGACAAAACTTGGAAAGAGCCTGGATAAGGAACGAGGTAGGCGTGTCTCCGGTTATCGCGACCATATTGATGGTGGCGATCACCGTGGTGCTCGCAGCTGTTTTGTACGTGTTGGTGGCCGAAATCATCCCCGACAATGGAGAACCGCCGGGGCAGGTCCTGATGACCAAGGAACCCATTGGACCGGACACTTGGGAGTTCCGTGTCACCAGCACAACGACCAACGAGGAACTCAGCTTCTACAAGGTGATCATCCTCAAGAACGGGACCAAAGTTCACACAATGGACCCGCTCGAGGAAGTCAGCAAAGGCAACTATAGGTTCACCGACCTCGATGACGGTGGCGGACTGACGTCTGGTGACCGCTTCATCATCACGTGCGAACCAGAGAGCCGCTACGAGCTGAACATATTCTGGAGAGAGTCCGGGAACGTAATGGGAAGTGTCGAGTGGGAGACCTAGGCACTCCCCCTCTCTTTATTTTTTTTCCTCTGGAAGAGGCGTCTCACCTTTTCAGGCACTTCAGAAACACCCAGACACCTCTGGATGACTATTCACCAGCAATCACTATCCTCACACAAGGAAGACGCGCCTGAGCAGCGACCTGTATGAACTGAATAAGCGCTCGAACGAGAGTCGGCCTCTTGTCACGGTGCAAAGGCTCAAATGGTATGCGGACTATCGTATGCGAGCGATTCTTGTCTACCGAGCGGAACTCGCATCGGGCATGATCGTTCGAGAAACAAAGGATGGTTGGTTGGAATGAACATATACGTAGGGAACTTGGCGCGTGAGGTCACCGAAGACGAGCTGCGGGAGGCCTTTGAAGCCTTTGGTGAAGTCTCGTCCGCAAAGATAATCACAGACAGGATCAGCGGCGAATCGAGAGGATTCGGTTTCGTTGAGATGTCTGATGACGAAAAGGGTAAGGAAGCAATGAGCGGCTTGGACGGAACTGATCTAAAGGGACGCGAGATCAAGGTCAACGAGGCACGACCGCGTCGAGAGAGCGGATCGGGCAGCCGCTACTGAGCGCACTATCTTCGGCTCTTTGTCTTAGGCGATAGCGAGAGGATAATATGACCGAGGCAAAGAATGGCGATACGGTTAAGGTTCACTATACTGGCAAGCTGAACGACGGCGACGTCTTCGACTCCTCTGAGGGTGGAGACCCCCTCGAGTTCACCCTCGGCGGGGGCCAGGTGATCTCAGGGTTCGAAGAAGCAGTGCTGGGCATGAGCCTGGGCGAGTCCAAGACGGTCGAGATTCCGGCGGACAAGGCCTACGGCGAACGCGTCGACGACCTCGTCGTGCAGATCGACCGGAAGGAGATGCCGCCCGATCTGGACTGCGAAGTGGGTCAGAAGCTCCGCGTCGACGGATCGGACGGTCCCGCCGCAGTGGTGACGGTCCTCGAGGTCACGGAATCAGCCGTGACCGTGGACGGGAACCACCCCCTAGCAGGGGAAGATCTCACCTTCGACATCCGGCTGGTCGAGATAGCGGCCTGAAGTCGCAACCTTCCGGGCGGGAGCTCAATCCAACGTTGTAGCACAGCGGGTGCGCCATTTTCAGAGATTTCCACCTGCCAGAGCTCACGCTAACTCGGAATGCTCGCTCACTAGCGCGACGCGAGATTCTCGTTGGGTCCTCGTTGACCTCTAAAACCTTCTGCCACTTCCGCGGGGCTTTCTCTTGGACCAACAATCTCGGCAGTACACTGGTCTGTCCGGGTCAGGCTTGAAGGGAACTTCACATTCCTGGCCGCAATCAGAACAGGTTGCCTTGTGCGTCTCGCGTTCCATATTTCACTCTCCTTTTTACGACAAGAAATAGACACAAAAGAGCTCTAATTCCTGAACGTTGGCAGAACCCAAACAGTCCTACGTATTAAACTTGTCCATCCCCGTGACATCGTCTGGGGTTCAATGGAATCGTTGCGGAAACCTACTCCTTGAACCTCAGCGCCTCGGCGGGAACGATCCTGGCTGCCCTGAAGGCCGAGGAGATCGTTGCCAGCAGTGTGAATGCCAGGGCGACCAGGGTTATGAGGAGGATGTTCAGATAGGGTATCAGGTTCATGAACTCGAGGAAGGTAGCACCTTCGCCGAAGAAGTCACCGTAGATGTAGTAGGACAAGCCCACGCCAAGGAGAACGCCCACGGTGATCCCCGTGATCGAGACGAATGATGTCTCCAAGATGAAGGTGTTTCTGATCATTCTCCTCTTGTATCCGATGGCCCTCATGACACCGATCTCGTTCGTCCTCTCGACCACGCTTCTGACGGTGATTATCCCGAGCCCCGCTATTCCCACTATCAGGCCGAGGCCCAGGTAGACCTGGAAGAGGTTCATTATCGAGCTGGAGATCTCCAGGAACTCCTGGATGACGTCCCTTATGACGATCGTCTGCATCCCGCTCGTCAGGAACTCCCGCTCAAGGTCCTTCGACAGGGACCTCACGTTCTCGATGTCGGGGTCGCTCGCAGTGAAGAAGAACAGGCTCGGCAGCCGGGCTCCGAAGTGGGAGTTCAGGGTCGCATCGGACATCACGATTCCCTGGAAGAACAGGGACTCGTCGACTATCCCCACGACCGTCTTGTTCACTCCCAGGGTCTCCAGCACAAGCTCCTCCCCGGCCTCGATTCTGAAGGCGCCGACGTTCTCGGGACCATACTGGACACTCGCGGCGGTCGAGCCGTCCGTGACGACGAGCGATGGGTCTGCTCTCACGGCATCCCAGACCTCCTGGGGACTGTCGTAGCCCTCCATCATGGAATGGAAGGTGAAGTCGTTCTCCTCGAAGAACCGCTCGTCAGCGCCGTAAAGAGCAACGGGGATCGAGGAGTTCTTGCCCTGCTCCACCGCGTACACGTTCACGCGTAAGACGCTCATGCTCGATATCTCGTCGAATCTGTTCGCCAGACTGGGTCTGTACGAGATGTTCTCGGATATGTTCACGATCGGTGTGGACGGGTTCGAGAAGCCGATGATATCGTAGCTACCAGCCTCTTCCACGAAGGCGCTCTCCACGCTGTTTCTCTGGAAGCTCGTGATCATGGCGATCACGGTGACGGTGAAGATAATCAAGGCGAACATCCCCAGCGTCATCCCGGTTCTGAACTTCTTCTTCATCGGGTATGACAGGGCGATGCGTATCACCGGTACTATCCTCCTCCTTCGTGCCAGGGCCCTGGTGAGGACGTTGAGGAACGTAGTCGAATTGACCATCAGCAGGAGTATCGCTGCCAGGACGAGGAACAGCCCTGAGAGCACGAACATCTCCATGCCCGATTCGAGCTCGAGACCTCCCGTCCAGTCGATGGGTGCCAGGATCCAGAACAGGATCGCGGCGCTCGCCACCGAGTACGCAGCCCTGGAGCGGACCCACCTGGAGGCTATCATCCCACCGCCCAGCAGGAACAGGCACGGACCGGTCATGAAGTACGCCATCGACTTCTGCGCAATCCCGCCGTAGAACATCAGGACGCCGAGCGCAACGAGAAGGGCACCCACGGCCACGAACCTCCCCGAGGGGCGCTCCTTTATCGGTTCAGGGATCGCCCTTATCGCCCGGACGATGTTGAGCCGGCTGACGACCCAGGAAGCGAGCAGAACAGTCAGGAAGGTGATCAGCGCTCCGAGGCAGAACCCGAGGATCAGGCTGTCCACCTCGAAGTAGAAGGGCATCTCGAAGCCGGCGGCCCCGAATATCGAGCCGAAGGCCGTGACCATGCCATAGGCTATCGCGAGCCCCGCAAACGTGCCGATGAAGGCCGCGATGAGCGCGTACGCCGAACCCTCGAACACGTACATCTGCACGAGATGCCTCCTCTTCATCCCGAGGGCGCGGGAGATGCCCATCTCTGGCTTCCTCTCCTCTGCCAGCATCACGAAGATGTTGATCACCAGGATGATGCCGGCGACGATGCTGAAGGTGCCCATCAGGGAGAATACCTCCGTGATCATCTCGCTGGCCGTCTCGACGAATTCGAGGTTGTCCTGCTTGATCGTTTCGATCTCAAGGGGAGTGCCCCCGATTCCCGCCAGAACGCTCTCGATCTCCGAGACCGCGGAATCTGTCTTATCAGCTCCCGTTTCGGTGTCCCCCACGTTGGACACGGCGATGAGGTTGATGGTCCCGGGCCTCTCGAACATCTGCTGCGTCAGGCCGAGGCTCACGAAGATGTTGCCCCCGCCGAGGAAATTCCCCTTTCCCTCGTTCCGGACGATGACGGTCACGTTCAGATTCTGGACCATAGGTATCACGTCCGGAACCTGAGGATTGGATATGTTGAACCTGAAGAGCGTGTAGAAGATGGTGATCGAGTGGCCCTCCTCCGCATCGACGGAGTCGGCCAGCCGCCTGTTTATGACTGCATTCCCGGGAACGGAGAGGGTGCCTTCCTCGTCGACGACCGAACCCGAAGTGTCCCACAGGTCCCCGAGTTCCCTGCTGGCCTGAGGGTCTATTCCGAACAGGTTCGCGGAGGGCTCCGAGAGCTGGGTGTCCGGGTTCATCACCGGCACCGTCTCATAGACCATGGGTAAGAGACCGTCGACGCTGGGCAGTTCCCCCTGGTTCTTGGCCACACTCAGGTTCTCGTAGTAGGAGTAGTTGAAGTAGGAGAAGATCCCGGTCTCGTTGCCCGATTGATTGCCTCCAGGGGTGTGTATTAGCTCGTCGATCTCCCCCAGTTGCTGGTAGATGCTGTTCCTGAAGATGTAGCTCAGGGTATCGCCGACGACCAGGGAAGAAGTGATGATCGCCGTCCCGACCAGCAGCCCGCCGATGACGATGACGAGGTTCTTCTTCCTCCGGACGAGGTTCCTCATCGCCATCTTCCGCTGGGAGACGTTCCGCAGGGCCAGGGCGCCCACTATGGCGAAAACGACGACTACGAGCAGCACGATCGACAGAGTTCCGTCCATGGTCTCAACCGGAATGTATTGGTCGGTATTCCTTCTCGATGAGGCCGTCCCTGAGCCTGAGCACGCGGTGTGCCTGCTCCCCGACGGCGGGGTCGTGGGTGACGATGACGAATGTCTGCTTGTTCTTCTCGTTCAGGTCGCAGATCAGGTCCATCACCTGCGTGGAGGTCTCCTCGTCCAGATTGCCCGTCAGCTCGTCCCCGAAGACGATCGCCGGGTTGTTCACGAGGGAGCGGGCAATGGCAACGCGCTGCTGTTCTCCACCAGACAGCTCGGAGGGTCTGTGGGATTCCCACTTCTTGAGCCCGACCAGATCCAGCGTCTTCAAGGCCCTCACCCTAGCTTCCTTGAGCTTGACCCCAGCGAGGAGAAGAGGTAGCTCCACATTCTCGACTGCGGTCAGAACGGGCAGCAGGTTGTACGCCTGGAAGATGAAGCCTATCCTCTTCGCGCGGTACTCCGTCTTCTTGTCATCCGACATGCCCTCGAGCGCCTGTCCCTCGATTGTGATGTGCCCCTCCGTCGGGTCGTCGATCCCGGACAGGCAGTTCAGAAGCGTCGTCTTCCCGCAACCCGAGGGTCCCATGACCGAGACCATCTCTCCCTTCGTGATGTCCAGATCTATGCCCTTGAGCGCGTGCACCTGCACCTTCCCGATGTCGTAGACCTTACGAAGGCTCCTGGCTTGAACAACAACCTGCGACTCCATCTGACGTCCTCCGAGGCTCTGTCATGCAATATTGTGTGCACGGGTATTTAAACAGTCAGAAATCGCCCAAACCCCTATCGACGTCATTCCGATGTAGGTCGTAGTAGGGAATCGAGGACTGCGTGGATTGTTTCTTCTGTTTGCTCATGCCGGCTGCGCCTGTGACTGAGTACACCAGTCCAGCAGCCCCATCGAATCGCTTCAGGGGAAAGGGTTATTATTCGTCAGTTGATGCGTTTCCTGGATGTCCTCAGGGTGGAAGGAAATCAAGGAACTGCTGCTCCCGCGTCTGCTGGACTCATTGTCCCACCTTCCCAACTACATAAGGGACGGGGGCACCCTGGAAGCCGGTGGGAGGGAACTCGAATTCCACATCGAGGACTCCCGCGGTTCTCACGACACGGGCACTATCGTTAGCGGGCTCGGCTCGGAGGACGTGCGGATGTACGGTTTCGCCATCTTGCTCGCAAGAGAATGCGTTCTGCTCGAGGTGTGGAATGACCACGAACTTAATTGCTGGGCCGAGTACGACCTCTCGACGCGGCAGCAGATATTCATTCGGCGCCAAGAGCTGGGCCCCTTTCTGGAGAAGTACGTGTCCGACGAAGACGTTCGTGGGCGGTACATGGAGGAGATAGACCCAGACTTCTCAACCGACGCACTCCGGCACCGCCGTTACTACTTCGCCTCGGAGTGGAAGGAGGACCGGCGAATGCTTCTCGAGATGTGTAGGGGCCTCAGCCTCGCGAAGACAGTCGAGGCCGTGAATGAACTGGCCTGGATGTACTTCAGAAACAACTCCAAGGATGGCACTTGGAGGGGGGTGTGCGTTCTGCAGCACGCGTACCAACTCTACCTCAAGGGCACGGAACTCGAGCCCGAGTTCCTCGCAAGGATCATGCTCATCGGTAACACCGCCGTGGACTGGGACGCCCATCCGCAGGAGTGGTACATCAACGAGTCGCTGAAGTTCCTGCCCTTCGTGACTTCCCTCTTTGAGAGATCCGATGAGGCATTCCGAGAGACCGAGCTTTGGGATGTCATGATGTCGGAGCTTCTGATACCCTTCCTCTCGCGGAAGTGGCACGATGAGGCATTCGAAAAGGCGCAGTCATTGTTCGTGACCATGAAGAATGCCCAGGAGGCCGGTGCCATGCCAAGAGAGGTCACGAGGCTCTTCATGAAAGGTCTGCTGAAGGGCAAGCTGTTGACGAGGGAAGAGGCACAGCGTGTGAAGACGAATCTGAAACTGGTCTCCTGAGCTCGGTCCGCTCCCAACGATTTCGGGAAAACGGTTATTAGTCAGGCCATCCCTCAAGTGGCCCGGATTGACAGGACCGCCTGTCGCATATGGAGAGTGCTCAATATGCCCGAGGATAGCCAGTATGTGAGACTTCTTGACGAGGATGAGACTCCCGACGAGGGTAGCGTGCTCGACACGATCGGTGAACCTTCCGCGGGACTGTGGAGCAAGTTGGGGAACTTCCTCAGGGAGAGCTATGACTTCGAGCCCGAACTGGTGTACTACGGCAAGAAATACGGCTGGTGCTACAGATATCGGAGGAAGAAGAAGACCCTGTGCACGATCTTCCCCGAGACCGGGGCATTCACGGTCCTCGTCACGCTTGGGAAGAAGGAGGTCGAGGGAGTCGAGAGCATTCTGAGCACGCTCAATCAGGAGACTCAACGGATCTTCAAAGAGGCCCGCCAGTATCATGACGGGAAATGGATCTACCGGAGAGTGCTGAACGAGCACGATTTGGCGGACATCGTTGCTTTGCTGAAGGCCAAGAAGAAGCCCACCTCGTGATGGCGCACGATTGAACCGCCCGCCTGTATGAGATCGTTTCGGGGGGAAAGGACTCTGTGTCTCCGTGCCGGTTCCTTTCACCGACTGGATGGCCGCCCAGGAGCTGGGGGGCACATACCGCGCAAGTGAAGCCTGTCGCCCCGAAATGGTTGGAATGCCATGGAAAGAAGTAAATACCATAATACCACATATTGTAATCAGTGGTATCCATGGCAGAAATAGTCTCGGTCGACAAGGCGGGGCGCCTCGTCATTCCCAAGTCCGTGAGGGACTCCCTCGGCATCGGCGAGGGTACTAAGTTCCTCCTCTCCGAGGGGGACCACGGCCGCATACTCCTGCAGAAGTTCAGCGTCGAGGAGATCGCCGACAGGCTCGAGCGGGAGATGAAGGGAAAGGACGTGGACGCGATCGTGCGCAGGGTCAGGAAGGAGATGAATGCCAAGGTCAAGAAGAAGTATCCTGCTTGACACGAACGTTTTTGTCGCGGCGGTCAAGGACCCTAGGAGGCAGACGGACACGCTGCGCTTGATCCTTCACCTCGTCGAGAGCGAGGACGTCAAGCTGGTCGGGCACGAGCTCCTTGCTGAGGAGATGGTGAGGTATGCCGAGGAGTTCGGCTCGGAGACCGCATCTTGGATACTGGGCGCGCTTCTGGGGAAGATGAGGCTTGTGGCGGTGAGAGAGAACCTCGTGCGGCTGTGCAGGGGCTATGTCAAGACGCCTGACCTCGCGGACGTCGTTCACGCGGCTGTGTGCCTGAAGGCCGACGCCGTGCTTATCACGAACGACAGACACTTCGACAGGATTGGGGACGAGGGGATAATCGAGGTCTGGAGCATCTCGGAGGCGATCGAGAGGCTGCTGTGAGGGTTGCGTCGTGGGTCCGCCCGTATGAAGTCGTTCTGGTGGCAGACTGTGCGGCGCTTCTAAGACGGACGTGAGACGAAAGCTAGTCCTCAGACCGCAAGCCCAATACGACCAGCAGGACTCCGAATGCTGCAAAGACAGGAACTCCGACCATAACAGGGAATCCAACAGCGTAGTCCAGTAGCGGAGCCACAAGAAAGAGACCCACCGCATGCGCGATCAGAACGCTTCCGACGAAGAGCGGGAACACCCTCACTCAATCCCTCGCTTTCTTCGAATCCATCTCGCTTTCCGTCGCCTGCGCCTAATCCTCGTGAGAGTACCCCAGCCGATGAGTGAGATGCCAGCGATGAAGGTGACAGGAGCTACCAGAGAGATGATATCGGCGATGAACAGAACGTACCAGTATCCAGTGGCCAGAGCGATCAGGAAGACCACGCCCAGGAACCCCGCGACTATCACCAACCACATGCCCACCGCTATGGCCAGGTCCGGTTCCATTCGTTCTTCCATGAAATCCCTCTCGACACTATGGCATCAACCCGCCCGTATGAAATCGTTTCGGCGAGTCCGTGCAGGTCAAGCTCAGTGGCAAGCGGGAGGACGGCACCGCCTTCGAGGCGTACGACAGCATCAGGGTGATCGACAGAAGAAAGCCAGGTGTGTTGGCCCCCTCGATCACGGAAGAATGCGGAAGCTCACCGAAGCGCGGATGTCCCCGAACTCGACCCTCGCCTTGTACATCCCCGGCGGCACCTGGGTGCCACTGCGCGGGTCCCAGTCGGTTCTGCCGTTCA
>JAJISE010000013.1 GCA_022848865.1 Candidatus Thermoplasmatota archaeon
CGGTCAGCACTTCCGCGATGCGCTTGGCGAACTCGACGCCCGCGTCAGAGACAGCGCCGATGTAGTTGGGCTTGTTGAAGAACACCATGCTCACGTGTCCGTTCTCCACGAGCCCACCGGCGTAGTTCACGATGAAGCGAAGTGCGCGCTCCTCACCGAACGCGTCCGCGAGCATCTGCTCCGTGTCCATTCCGTTCTGGTAGCTGACGAGGAAGGTGCCGGGCTCGACGACTCCCTTGAGACCGTCGATGACGCGCGGAAGGACGGAGGCCTTGACTGCCACAAAGACCACTTCGATCTCCTTTCCCTTCAGCTCGGAGATATCGTAGCAGACGTCGGGAATGACTACCTTCAGGTCCTCCAGACCAGAAACTCTCAGCCCGTCGGTCCTGATGACATCGAGATGATCCTTCACAATGTCAACGGGGTAGACAACATTGCCACCCTGCGCCAGGTGAGCGGCCAGAATCCCGCCGACCGGCCCGACGCCGACGATGGCTGCCCGAAGCGGTTCTCCAGTACCCATGATACCCCCTGCGACTGATGGAATGCCGAATCTATCAATAAGGTTTTCCCATCGGGACCAAACGTTATTACGGAGTTGTGCTTCCTCTAATCCGCCTGAAAGGCCAGGAGGCATGTCTTTGAAGAACGTCGCTATCGTTGCATGTGGTCTCGCCCCGTTCGGAGTGCGAAAGGCCACTTGGAGAGAGCTCGTGCAGGAGGCGAGCAAGTCCCTGTTTGATGATGTGCAGAACCTTGACAAGAAGGACATCGACAGTCTTTTCGTCGGTGCGGCGATGCCAGAGCGCTTCGCATTCCAGTCGCACGTCGCGCCCCTCGTCGCGGAGCAGGTGGGAATCGTCCCGCACAAGGTCGTCACGAGGACGGAGCTCGCGTGCTCCTCCGGTCAGTCCGCAGTGCGCACGGCCTGGGCGTCCATCGTCACGGGTCTTAGCGATATCGCTCTGTGCATGGGCGTGGAGAAGATGAACATGCCCAACATGCTGGAGACGCAGACGAGCATGGCCTGCGTCCTCGAGCGGGAATGGGACGGCGTGCAGGGAGCAAGCGCACCGCCCTTCTTCGCGATGTGCGCGCAGAGGCACATGCACAAGTACGGCACGACGGTGGAGCAGATGGCGATGGTCTCCGAGAAGAACCATCACTTCTCCACGACGAACCCGTACGCGCAGTTCCAGAAGGAGATCCCGGCCGAGAAGGTCCTCGGTTCACCCATGATCGCCCCGCCGCTGAGGCTCTTCGACTGCTCGGGGATAACGGACGGCGCCGCTGCCGTCATACTGACGTCGGAGGAGAGGGCGAAGGAGTTCACGGACACGCCCACTTACATCATCGGCTCGGGCCAGTGCTCCATGGCGAGCAACCTGGCCAACTACAAGAGCCTGTCCACCTGGCACCCGCTGAAGATAGCCGCCAAGGAGGCCTACAGGTCCGCCAAGATCGGGCCGATGGACCTGGACTTCGCGGAGCTGCACGACTGCTTCACCATCTCGGAGATAATCGAGTACGAGGACGCTGGCTTCTGCGAGAAGGGCGAGGGCGGCAAGTTCATCGAGGAGGGTCAGTCCAACATCGGAGGAAAGATGCCGATCAACACTAGAGGCGGTCTGCTGGGCACCGGGCATCCGCTCGGAGCTACGGGAATCGGTCAGATCGTGGAGGTCATGCAGCAGTTCAGGTCGACCGTGCCCAAGGAGAGGCTGGTAGACGGAGCGGAGATGGCCATGACGCACAACCTCAGCGGGGCGGCGAACGTTCACAGCATCCTCGTATTCGGGAGGTCGCCGACATGACGACGATAGTGCTGCCGTACATGCTGGATTTCTACCCGCTCCAGGACGAGGACAACACCCGGGTCCACCAGTTCTACGCGAGCCTGCGGGAGGGGAAGCTGACGACGACCAAGTGCAAGAACTGCGGTGGGCTCTTCTGGCCCCCGCGAGTCGCGTGTCCCGGATGCAACTCGGACCAGTTCGAGTGGGTCGAGCTTCCCGACGAGGGAGAGCTGTACGCCTTCACGGCGATGTTGCTGGGGGCTCCTTTGGGGATGGAGAAGGACGTTCCCTTCGTGCTCGGGATGGTGCTACTTGACGGCACGGAGTTCAAGGTCCTGTCGCGCATCGGAAACACGAAGTACGAGGACTGCGGCATCGGGATGCGCGTCAAGCTCGAGACGTACGAGCTCGAGGACGGGCGGGTCTGGTTCAGGTTCGTTCCTGTGGATTAGAGAAACTAAGTTATACCACGTTCCATTTTCGGACACAGGGGAGGAAATGAAAGTCGAAGACATCAAGAAGATATGCGTTCTTGGAGCCGGAACTATGGGTGCTGGCATCGCTCAGCTCTGCTCGGTGGCCGGCTACAAGGTCACAATGCGCGACATCGAACAGAAGTTCGTGGATGGCGGGTTCGACAGGATCAGCGGTCCACTGGGGAAGAGGGTAGCGAAGGGCAAGATGACGCAGGAGGACGTCGACAAGATCCTCGGCAACATCGAGGGCACGACGGACATCGCTCATGCGGCAAAGGACGCGGACGTCGTCATCGAGGCCATCTTCGAGAACATGGAGATCAAGAAGGAACTCTTCAAGGAGATCGACGAGATTGTCCCGGACCACGTGATATTCGCGTCCAACACGTCATCGCTGAGCATCACTGAGCTCGCGTCCGCGACCAAGCGGCCGGACAGGTTCGTGGGAATGCACTTCTTCAACCCCGCACCGGTGATGAAGCTGATCGAGCTCATCCGCGGCTCCGAGACGTCGGACGAGACGCTGGAGACGATCAGGGAACTGAGCGTCAAGCTCGGGAAGGAGCCCATCGAGGTGAAGGAGACTCCCGGTTTCGTCGTCAACCGCCTGCTCGTGCCCATGCTCAACGAGGCGTTCAATCTCTTGGACGAGGGCGCGGCCTCGCCGGAGGACATAGACAAGGCGATGAAGTTCGGCGCGGGCTGGCCCATGGGTCCGTTCGAGTTGGCAGACTACACTGGCATCGACATAGGGCTCGACGTGATGGAGGTCCTCTTCCGCGAGACGGGAGACCCGAAGTTCCGGCCCGCCCCGCTGCTGCGCAAGTACGTGCGCGCAGGCCGCCTGGGACGCAAGACGAAGAAGGGCGTCTACGACTACGAGTAGGTGAGAGCATGGTTTTCGTCAAGAGAAGAAGGGAGAAGGACATCGGCTGGATAACGATTGACAGGCCGGACGCGCTGAACGCACTGAACGCGACGGTGCTCAAGGAGCTGAAGGCTGCTGCGGACAAGATGGCGGCGGACGAGAAGGTCAGCGTGGTTATCGTCACGGGCTCGGGCGACAAGGCCTTCGTGGCGGGCGCTGACATCAAGGAGATGCTGGGGAAAACGCCCCTCGAGATGAGGAGCTTCACCATGCTGGGACACGAGGCCATGAACGCCATCGCGAGGATGGAGAAGCCCGTCATCGCCGCAGTCAACGGATATGCGCTCGGCGGCGGGCTGGAGCTCGCTCTTGCGTGCGACATCAGGATAGCGTCCGAGAACGCGATGGTCGGCGTCCCGGAAGTGAAGCTGGGCATATTCCCTGGCTTTGGCGGGACTCAGAGACTCACCAACGTTGTGGGCAAGGGCTGGGCCGCGGAGATGGTCTTCACAGGCAGGATGGTCACGGCCAAGGAGGCCCTTTCAATGGGACTCGTGAACAAGGTCGTCCCGCTCGAGGACCTGACGAAGGAAGTGAAGGGTCTCGCGGGCACGATAGCGAAGAACGGGCCGATAGGTGTTAGGCTCGCGAAGTCCGCAATCAACATGGCCCTCGAGGGCAGCCTCACTGATGGGCTTGCCTACGAGCGGGAACTCGTCTCTCTGGCGTTCTCGACCGAGGACAAGGAAGAGGGGATGAAGGCATTCCTCGAGAAGAGGAAAGCGAACTTCAAGGGCAAGTAGTCAGACTGTCAGGTACCCGCCATTCACGTGGATCGTCTCGCCGACGATGTAGTCGGCGTCTTCTGAGCACAGAAAGGAGACAGCGCCCGCTATGTCCTCTGGTCTGCCCAGTCTCCCCGCAGGAATGCCCCCGAACTTCTCCATCTTCTGCTCCTCGGTGTAGCCTCTAAGGATGGCAGTGAGAGTCGCTCCAGGTGCCACGGCGTTGACCCTTATGCCATGCCGCGCCACCTCGAGGGCGAGGGACTTGGTGAAGCCTATGACGCCGGCCTTGGAGGCTCCGTAGTGTGCGCCCTGCGTCGAGCCGCTGAAGCCGAGCATGCTGGATACATTCACTATGCGTCCCCAGCCCTCCTCCCTCATGTTCGGGACGGCATACTTGCAGCAGTTGTACATGCTGTCAAGGTTCGTGTGGATGACGCGATTCCAATCCCTCTTTGTCAGCTCATCGAAGGGCTTGCGCGGGTAGATCCCCGCATTATTCACGAGAACGAGTGGCACTCCGAGCTCCGATTCAGCCTGGGCGAACATCAGCAACACTTCATTCTCCTTGGAGACATCGGCCTGCACAACAACACCATTCATTCCAGCCCTTATGACCTCGGACAGGGTTCTTTCGGCCGAGCTCCTCCTGCTCCGGTAGTTTATCGCAACGTGGAATCCGTCCCGCGCCAGCCTGATGGCGATGGCGCGTCCGATTCCCCGCGAGGCCCCTGTGACAAGCGCTACTGTCATCAGATCACGGCTCCTTCATGAACTCGATGAACTCCTCCAGGATCCTGTCCTCGAGCGTGTAGTTCTCCCGCACCTCCTCGCCTATCGTGGAGGACGGCTTGGGACCGTAGTCGTGCCCGGGCCACACCTCCATATCCTCGGGAAGCGCCTTGATCCTGTTGAGGCTGTCGTACATCTCCACGGGATCGCCGCCCGCCAGGTCTGTGCGACCGCACTCTCGGACGAAGAGCGTGTCGCCGGTCATGATCTTGCCGTCGACGATGACGCATATCCCGTCGGGCGTATGACCAGGCGTGTGCATTATCTCGATCGTAAGCCCGCCCAGTTGTATCCTCTGACCGTCCTTTACCGCGAGATCGATACTAACCCGCGACGATTCGTGGGCGACGACCTTTGCCCCCGTCTTCTTCGTCAGGTAGTCCGTTCCGAAGGTGTGGTCGGGATGAGAGTGGGTCAGGAAAACGTAGACGAGCTTGAACCCATTCTCTTTCAGACAGCGGAGGATGGTCCTCTGGTTCCCGGAGGTGTCCACCACGGCCGCCAGGCCAGAGCCTTCGTCACCGATGAGATACGAGAAGTTGTCCCCCCGCTTGCGGATCTGCTCGAATATCATCCGACTCGTGAAGGTGAGGCGACCTTATCTGCTTTTCCTACTTGATGCGCTCCAGGCTGAAGGCGCCTATGATGAGCCCGCGGTCCGTCCGTTTGTACTGGACCCACTCGCGCGTCTGGACGTCGCACACGCCCTGGATTGACAGGAACGTCTTCGTGTCCTCCTCCTTGAACATGACCGCCCCGTCCATCTGGTGCTCGATGGTCTCGATCTCCCTCTGGTCGTGCATCCCCCTCTCGAGGGCGAACGCGCCCACGAAACGGGTCTGGCGAAGGTCATTGACCATCCTCTGGATGAAGTCGTACGCCTCGCTCGGCTCCGAGTGCGATAAGCTCGGCGACAGGCTGAGGTACGCTATCCGGAAGTACTCGTGCTCTTCCCCGAGGACCGCCTCGATCTCGTGCAGACCTTCCAGTATGTTGCCCAGGTCCGCCGCCCCGTTGACCCTGTACACGCGCTTCTCCTTGTCGAACCCAACCGCATCAGGCGGGATCTGGGAGGTCGCGTCGATCCACTTGACGAGACCGATGCGCTCGTACTCGACGAACTCCACGAGGATCGGACCCATGTCCCTGGAGATCTCCTGCGGCGGCTTGGACGTCGTGACGATGACGGCGGGGATGCCCTTTCTGAGGCCCTCCGCTATGAAGTTGAGTATGGCGACCTCCTTCCCGAGGAAGGACGGGCCGATGAAGAGAACGTTCGAATTGAACGGAATGCCCCCGTACATGAGGTCGTCGAGCTTCGTGATGCCCGTCCTGACCTTCTCCACCTTCTTCTCCTCGATTACCTCTTCCTCCATGTCGGAGATGTCCTCCCTGAGCTTCTGCTGGAGCGCTTTCTCCCGCATCTCGAGCCCCTTCTCCCTCTGGTAGGTCACGTTCTTGAGCTCCCTCTCCTTCGTGCGGAGCCTCTCCTCGCGCACGCGAATCGCTCTCTCCCTCTCCCCGTGATCCGCCCCTTCAGCCGCGGCGCTCTGCGTCGCCTCGAGAGCCGTGAGCTTCATCCTGGCCTCCTTCTCCTCGAGCGCCTTCTCGCGCTCGATCAGGGCCTTCATCCTCCCGCCAATGGACTTGGATTCCCCCTCGAGCCTCTCCTCCAGCTCGTTTATCGTCTTCTCCTTGTGCTGGATCTCCATCTCCTTGGTCTCCACCTCCTCCTTGAGCGAGTCGTAGTCGGTCACCTTCTTGCGGGCCTCAGCGGACAGCTGCCTGAGGTTCTCCTCCCTCTCCTTCAACTGCTGCGCATCCTCGGTCAGGGCGGTACTGCCCATCTCGAACGTCTCCCTCTCCTCCTGGAGCTTCGACTCGCGGTCGGCCACCTCGACCTCCTTGAGGACATACGCCTCTTCCCTGACCTTCAGGTCCTCGAACCTCTCCGCGAGCGAGGACCCCCGCTCGTTCAGCTCGGACTTCCACTCCTCCAGCTCCGTCGTCGCGGAGTCCAGCTCGGCCTCCTTGTCCTTGAGCCGGGTCTCCCATTCCTCCAGGGTCGGGGCTTCGCCCCCGCTGGCAGGAACGCCGGCTGACGGTTCCCGCTCAAGAACGGCGAGCTCCTTCTCGCGAGCGATGATGTCGTCCCTCTTCTTGCCCAGTTCCGTGCGGGCCTGTTCGTGCCTATTCCTCTCCTTGCCCATCGCCTTCTCGAGGGACGTGAGCTCGCGCATCTTCGCATCATGCTGGATTTCCCGCCGCCGGAGCTTGCTCTCCCTTCTCTGGAGCGTGGCGGCCGTTCTCGTGAGGTCCTGCCTCACCCGCTTGGACTTCTCCGACTGCGCCTTGACCTCGCCCTTCACTATCTCCATCTCGCTCATCTTGGCGTCGGCGTCGGCCTTGATCGCCCCGATCCTCCTCTCCATCGCGAGGAACTCGTGCTCCTTCTTGTCGATATGCACCTGGAACTCGTGCATGTCCTTGCGCCGGGACTCGATGTACATGAGCGCTCTGGACAGCTCCTTGTCGTAGCTCTCCAGGTGGGCCTCCCTTGCCAGGAGGGCCTTCTCCCTTCGGTCGACCAGCGACTGGCGGGAGCTGAGCTCCTTCCCCAATGTGGACATCTTGTCACTGTTCGCGCGGATTATGTGCCGCTCCTGCGCGGACGTCGAGCTCGCGAGTACGTGGAGCATGGACCCGCTCAGCTGGTAGCTTATGGCGCTCCCGAGGTAGCCCATCACGAGGGGGAGGTAGCTTGGCGGGAGGGCGGATACGATCATTATCATGCTGACAAGGACCATCGGGATCGTCGACGACCCTACGCTGGTCACCTTTCTCAGACCCTTCCCCCGCCAGGTCATCGCCATGGAGATCATGGTGAGCGACAGGCCCAGCAGGGACACGGGGTATATCCAGGGCAGGTACTGGAACTGAAGGACACCGGACTCGGCCACGAGAACGATGACCAGGCCGATGACCGGCACGGTCGTCCCGAGCACTGTGAGGATGAAATGCCCGCTCGTCCTCTCGTAGGAGTAGGGCTCCCATTTGAGCGCGAGTGCGGAAGCTCCAACGCCGATGCCGATCATCATGGGGAGCGTCCAAAGAAGAAGAACCGCCGAGGAGAAAGGCGGGTCGGCGAATATCTCGGTGACTTCCATAAGGTATGCGAGTATGGCGTTGAACGTGAGCACCATGGCGGCAATTACGCCGTAGCCGTGAGCCGCCCTTCCCATGCGAAGCTGCAGCCTCGCAGTCTCTGCGGCCATTGCGGCCCGCTCCGCTTTCTTGCGCTTATCGCGAGTACCACTGGCCATTCAATCATCCCTAATGATTCCCTTCAGACTATTGAATCGTGATTGGATTACTTAAGGATATACGTTTCGTAATCGGATTTGATACTATGACGGTAACTTAATACGAGGAACTTGACTTACTCCTCAACATCTGGGGTGATGTTCTGGCAAAGAAGAAGAAGCTCGAAGATAGGCTGATGGCGAAGAAGGAATCCGCCTGGAAGGGCATGAGCAGAACGATGAGGAAGAAGGTCTTCGATTACGCTGAGGGTTACAAGTCCTTCTTGGGCAAGGCGAAGACGGAGAGGAAAGCGGTCAATGAGATCGTCTCCCTGGCGGAGGAGAACGGGTTCGTCGAGATGGACTCCGCGAAGGACGTGAGACCGGGGACCCGCCTGTACTGCGTGAACAGGAACAAGAGCGCGGCGCTCTTCGTCGTGGGGAAGAGGCCCATAGCCGAGGGAATCAACATAGTGGCATCGCACATCGACTCCCCGAGGCTCGACCTCAAGCAGAACCCCCTCTACGAGGATGCGGACTCGGAGGTCGCGCTCTTCAAGACGCACTACTACGGTGGCGTGAGGAAGTATCAGTGGGTCAACTGCCCGCTGGCGCTGCACGGAAAGGTCATCCTGGGAAGCGGCAAGGAAGTCGAGATGACGATCGGAGAGAAGGAGGACGACCCGATCTTCATAATACCCGACCTGCTGCCCCATCTCGCGTATAACGTGCAGAACAAGAGGAAGCTGCCCGATGGCATCAGGGGAGAGGAGCTGAACATCCTGGTCGGACACATCCCGATAGAGGACAAGAAGGTCAAGGAGAAGATCAAGCTCAGCGTCCTCAACCATCTGAACAAGGAGTACGGCATGACGGAGGAGGACTTCGTCAGCGCGGAGTTCGAGGCGGTTCCCGCGGGCCAGCCAAGGGACCTCGGGTTCGACAGGGGAATGCTCGTCGCGTACGGGCAGGACGACAGGGCGTGTGCGTACAGTTCCCTGACAGCGATGGTCGACCTGAAGACTCCCGCTAGGACCTGCCTCGCGTTCTTCTTCGACAAGGAGGAGATAGGGAGCGAGGGCGCCAGCGGCGTCCAGTCGAGGTTCTTCGATATCGTCCTCTCCGAGCTGATGGAGAAGATGGAGCCCGGCTACAGGGACATGGACCTGCGGAAGATGATCGCAAGGTCGAAATCCCTCTCCGCAGACGTGGAGGTGGCCATTCACCCGACGTTCAAGGAGGTCCATGAGGCGACGAACGCAGCGCGCCTCGGAAGGGGGATCGCGATTACCAAGTACACGGGCGCGTTCGGAAAGGCACGCGCGAGCGACGCCAATGCCGAGTACGTGGGGCAGATAAGGAACCTGTTCAACCAGAAGAGGATACCGTGGCAGGCTGCCGAGTTGGGCAGGGTCGACGAGGGCGGCGGTGGAACGGTGGCGCTGTTCCTCGCCAGGCACAACCTCGACGTCCTCGACTGCGGCCCGCCGCTCCTGGCGATGCACTCGCCGATGGAGGTCTCGAGCAAGGCGGACATCTATAACTCGTACAGGGCGTATCTCGCGTTCTTCCGGAGCGACCTCGGCCCGACCGCGTGATTACTTCCGACGCCTCTCGATGTAGAGGGCAGCGAGTATCAGCGCGATGACCACGGCCACGGGGATCAGCCAGAAGAGCAGCGGCAGAACCTCGTCATCGGGCGACTGTGCCGCGGCGTACGTATACGAGAGCAGCTCCCACTGGCTGATCACGACAACGCCGCCTGTGCTCCTGTCGATGCGCACGCCCGCGCCGACCTCATCGGAGTAGTAGTTGTCCTCCACGAGGCCGTTGGATTCCGTCCTGAGTATGTGATGCGTCTGGAACACGCCCGCCTGAACTGTGATCTCGGCGTACTCGACACAGGAATAGGTGACGGCGACCGAGCCGCTCCAGTCCGTCGAGGTGTAGATCGGCGCGCTTCCCTCGATCTCCACGAGCATCGTCTCGTTCGACGTCCTCGTGAGCGTCACGTTCCCGCTGTCACCGACATCATAGGGATGTTGCCAGGCGTCCAGCACGACATCGCTGTGAGTCGTGTTCTGAATGCTGAGATAGAAGTTGAGAGGAACCCCCACGTCCATGAGACCGCGAAAGACGAGAGTGGTCTGGGACCTGACTATCTCCAAGCTCACGATGTCCCAATTCTCCAGTCCGACCATCGTCCAGTTGCCAGAGACGTTATGGCCCTCGAAGACGCCGATGAACGTCCCGTTGCCGATGATCTCGTTCCGAATTGTGTGGTACGGCGTGGAGTCGACGTATACCCTCTCGGTGTCCGTGATCGCCATTTCGAGCGTTCCGGCCAGGACGAACCCCAGAGAATGGGTCATGTTCGCCGAGTAGACCCAGCTATTGCCTTCCTCGTAGCTCGGCATTAGGACCTGTCCCTCCGCCAGTCCAGATGAGACTGAAAGGAGGGTCATCGCCGTCAATGCAAACACCAAACACGCCCTGATGGAACCACGCTCCGGATCAGCTCAAGTCTTGGCCTTCTCCCTCACCGTCCCATTGACGAGGTTCTCGTTCTCGGAGGGGGCCTCCGCCACCGCGTCCCTCAGCGTTGGATGCCCCAGCTCGACAAAGTCCCTCTTGATGAGGGCGAACTCCTTCTCGTCCAGAGCATTCGGGTCCAAGGGCACTATCAGGATGGATTCCTCCATGGCCATCCTCTCGTTGAGGTCGTGAAGGAGCGTCAGAGACGATTGGAAGTCGTTGTGGGAGATTATGTACTCCAGGCCATCGAGGAGCACGACGGTCTTCTCGCCCTCGGCGACGAAGTGCTCGACCGCGATCGATATCCCTTCCAGCGGCCAGGGCCTTATCGTGTCCTTCCCCGTGGAAACCCTACTGAGCCAGAGAACGGGTGTCTTCTCCAGGCCGTATTCCGCCCTCACCCTCTGGGGCGGGAGTCGGGTGATGCAGAGGCCCTGGTACCCGTGAGTGACCAGGTCCTTGAAGGCGTCGAAGCTCAGGCTCGGGGAATCGTCGACGACAAGGTAGCTCAGCCCGTCGTGGAGTTCGAACCTCCGCTCGGTGCCCAGGTCCGCCTCCGTGATCGGTACGAGGAGCTCCTGCAGATAGCCTGGCCCCCTGACAGCGTAGGCGACGAGACCGAGCATCAGGATGCCGAACAGGAACCCGATGCCCCTGAGGTCGACGGCCTGGCTGGGCAGAAGAACTTCGAACAGGAGTTCCGACAGCGTGTAGGAGACGATGCCAATGGCGATGAGGTACGTGTTGAGTGCCACGGACCGAGGCACTCTCGTCTTGACCAGATAGCTTGAGAGCTTGTATGGGATGAAGATCAGCGTCGCCACAGTAGCGAGGAGCAACATGCCTATGAACCAGAGAGGGAACACGAAGGTGAACGTGCCCCCGGCCTCGTGCAGGACGTCTACGGGCGCGATTGCCGTCGAGATGATGGCCGCGACCATTACGACGAGGTAGAATATGTACGCGCTCGGGAACTCCTTACGGAGATTCCAGAAAAGGTCCCTCGCACCCTTCACGTCGGGGTTGGCGATGACCACGGCGAACGCCCCGGCCGTTATGCCCATGAGCAGGTCGAAGGTCGCCTGGACCTTCTTGCCCACGGTCAGGAGGTTGCCGGAATCCGACTGGGCGATCGACGTGTAGATGAAGAGATGAGCGGAGATGGCGCACACGAGGAAGAGAATCGAGAGCAAGAGAAGGGACTTGTGAAATCCCTTCATCGTCTTCTGCCTGAGCAGAGCGATGACTATGATAACCGACATCGTCAGGGCCGCGAAGACAGTGACATACTGGAGTATTCCAATACCTCCATCTAGTGCTATCTGGTCGTCTTTCCACGCATTTCGCATCCTAAAAAGCATGCCGTTTCCGTTATCCATAATGATAATCCAGGTAGTCCTGGACAGAGGGAGCGGACTCACTCTCAATAGAGATAATCAGTTTTGATTTCCGTCCGAGAATATTAATCCGTCTCTATTCGAATTCCTCACTTCGAGGAAGTTCTGGGAGATTCCGATTCATGGCACAGAGGACTATTGAGCTCAGCTCCAACGATGTCGACATACTATCGGACATTGTAACGAAGCTGGGAGGTCATGCCAAGGGCCTCCTGAATGACGTGGACCTTGGCATCAGCAGGTCGAGGCTTTCGTGGCACATCGACGAGGTCCACCGCAACCTCACAAGGCTCAGAGAGTCGAACGGAGGTAGGACCATAGCTCTGAGACCGCCCGGGCTGAACAACAGTCCCGTGCTGGACAACATGGGGGACACGTGGAACTACGTCCAGACGCTCAGATTCGCTGCCGGAGCCACCATGATCTCGCAGAGGTACCAGAGGTTCATGTCCGCCGAGACCCTGAGGAGGTCCATGCTCGCGAAGATACTCTACAAGTGCCAGACGGGGATCCTGGACGACCTCGTGGACACTCACAGGTACTCATACATAGAGGCGAAGGACCTCTATCACCACGTTCTGTCCTCGATGACGGACCCGGACTTCGAGATGAACGCGTTCAAGAACAAGCTGACGTCGATGATGAAGCAGGAGCAGCTGGGCCTGTTCGACCTCGTGACGGACATAACGGCGAGCTTCAACGAGATGTTCGTCGAATCGCCGCACGGCCACGAGCTCTTCTATCAGATGGACATCCTGGACGAGAGGGTCACGCTGGGTCAGGCGTTGACGATGTTCCAGAAGGAGGGTTCCCTGGACACCGTCAAGATCAGGAGGATCGCCTCGCGCTTCTACTCCCCCGCGGAGGACCTCGAATGGTATGACCGCTTGGCGAACTACGTGAGCGGGGGGACGAGGTACAATCTCATAGACATCTCGTTCTGCGACAGCGCCCTCGACATGAACCAGATCAACACGCTTCTGGAGGGGTGGTTCTACTACGACGTCGTAATCGTGTACCTCAACAACATCGTGCACATATACCAGGACCTGAAGGAGGGCATAGCGAACCTGTCGCTGATATCCATGCGGGAGGAGGAGGTTTCCGGCCTCAAGACGCTGGCAGGGTACAATCCCAGGCTGACGACGGACGACTACTCCGATCACATACGCAGGCTCGCCGGATACGCCTCGCGAGCTCTCGACGTGGTGACGAACGGATACGAAGACGAGACGCTCTACTACCCGTTCATCACGGTGATGATGCCCGTGGTGATGATGGCCGAGTGGATAGGGAAACAGGACTCCTTCATCGGTCTCTACCTGGACGAGCTGTCACCGGCCCTGCAGAGAGCGGCAGCGGAGGTCGCGGAGGTCGCACCCGAGCCCGCCGAGGCTGTCGTCTAGTTCTCTATTATCCAGTATCCTCTGCCTGGTTCCAGGAACTCGTTCGAAGCGTATTCTCTCAGGTAGTATGGCGGCGCCCCCGCATCGTATCCCTCGAGGGAGATGTACGGGACTCCCGCCAGAGCATCGCTCACGAGCCTCGGCACTGGGGACGGGTAGCCTACCAGATTCCATCCTGTGGTCAGTTGAATCGTGAACTGAGGGAGGACGGACCCCGCAAAGGTCAGGTCCGAGCTCGAGGTGATGCTGACCCACATGCCAATGGTGTAATCGGTGGTCGACATGGTGTTCACGTTCCTGAAGGCGGCAAAGGCCCTCCAGCCTGGTCCCGTAAAGGTCGGGTCGTACGCCCTGATGGAGCTGTACGAGGCCGTGGCCATATCCTTCCAGAACTCGGCGTCCGTCTGGTACAGCGGAACGGAGATCAGCTGCTCGCCCGGGCTCAGATTCATCACAATCTTGCCGCCTTGGCTCTCACTCGCTCCACAGTTCCCTGCGCTGTCATTCGCGCAGATGAAGTAGAAGTAGTC
This sequence comes from Candidatus Thermoplasmatota archaeon, assembly GCA_022848865.1. Classification (NCBI taxonomy): domain Archaea; kingdom Methanobacteriati; phylum Thermoplasmatota; species Thermoplasmatota archaeon. The sequence continues at coordinate 13,891 of JAJISE010000013.1, forward strand.
GGAAGGGTCGCCGTATCCAGCGCCTGCGTCCAGGTATCCGCTCGTGCCCGGCGGGAGGTCGGCGAGGAACTCGTATCCCAGGCCGTTCTTGTCGTAGGATGTTCCCCTGTACAGCGCGTAGTTCGCGATGTCCGTGGCATCGTCCGGAGACGGTGTCCAGGAGACGCCCACATCCTGCAGTGACGGTCCTTCAAGGCTGCCAGTCACATCGGAAGCTGGGAGTGGTGGCACCGTATCGCCGTCCGTCACTTCCAGCACCACGTTCACCGGTGAGCCCCAGTTCCCCGCCGAGTCCATACCCCTAACGTACAGGGTATGCATTCCTTCGCTCAGACCGTTGGCATCGACCAAGTAGTTCGCATCTTCAATCACAGAGTCGAGGGAGCCGTCCACAGCGGCCATCGGTGTTCCCTTTCCGATGCCGGGATCGGTGCCGACGTAGTATTCCACGGCATGCACGCTGCTCATGCCCGTCGTCTCGTCCGAGACCGTTGCGGTCAGGTCCGCGAGAGGCGTCCCCTCCGTGGGACTCGGACTCACACCGATACTGGTCACGACGGGCCCAACAGAGTCACCGGTCATGGAGTACTTCACGATCAGCTTGGGAGCAAAAGGCGTGGCGAAGCTTGTTCCCTCATAGCCCGACCTCCACGCGAATATCAGGCCATCGGTTATGGCCGGAGACCTTGGACCCTCTATCCTGAACGAGATCTGCCCATTCGAGAGGTGAGACTCCAATAGGGCGAACTGGCCAGGCAGGAACTCGAATGTGTTCCACTGCATTTCGGCCATGTCCGGGTTGCTGAGTATCGGGAATATGACTGCGTCCTCCACTGCGCCTTCGATGTCGGGGAAGGCGTGCGTTGTCCAGCCGGTATCGATAGAGGCGTTCAGGAGCCTAAGGCTCCACTGGCCGAAGGTATCGGTATATATCCATCGATTCCCGTAGAACTGCACGGTGGCCTTGGTGATGGTCGCCCCCATTGGGAGGGGGTCCGTGGGGAACTGCGCGGCTCCGAGGTAGTCGACATCCATTGTTGGTGGGCGCCTGTTGCTATGCCCCACTAGAATCTCAGGATCGTCGAAGTGGTTCCCCGTAGGCTCCTCATCCCTCACCCAGCCCACATAGCCATATCCGGGTATCGTCGTGTATCCAGGTAGAGTGAGGAAGGAGTATTTCGTCCCGGAATTGTCATCCACCGCCTGGTTCCCAGCTATGTCAGAGGATGCGACTTCGAAGTAGTACCTTGTGTCAGGTGTCAAGCCCTCCAACAGGATGCTGTGGTGCTTCTCGAATGCGGCGTCCGATTCGTCACTCCCCAGGGCGGTGGTGAGACCGAAGGACACATCGCTGTCCGCCACTTCGTCGGTGTCCCAAGTTATGATGGCTGACGTTACATCCGGCATCGCCGCAACGTTCCTGATGACGGGTGGAAGACCGTCGGCAGTCGCGTACGCCTGCCTGAGACCAGCTGGCGACGCCTCTACATATGTGGCGGTTATGGTGTCTCCGTGCGCGACCGTCAGCTCACCGGGAATCGCGGGAACAGGCGTCGAGGCCAAGCCACCAACGAAGACGTTCGTGTCCAGGCCGGTCTCCACCAGGGGGACGATTTCACCTGCGGGCTCGGAGGTGCTGTTGACAAGGACGTCCACGAAGTCCTGGACACCTGGATTCACGTTGAGGTCCGTATCGTAGAGCGAGACCCCGATCTGATCGGAAAGCAAGTAGTGCGTCCTATTGAGGTGGATCACTCCTTCACCGGGTGTGTGGATGCCCGCAATCTTCGCGAGGACCGCCACCGCGACCTGCGTCGTCTTGTGAACGAGGTCCATGTTCAGCTTGTCAATCGTGTCCGAGGTCGTGTGGTAGTTCGGTGTGTTGAAGACGGACTCGATCCCCATCATGGCCGGATAACCCTGCGCCCAGAAGGAGGCGTGGTCGCTAGCTCCCGCACCCGGGTTGATGTAGTCGGTCAGGTCGAGACCGATTGAATAGTCAATGTTCGCGTCGACGAACTCGTCAAGAATCCACGCGGACGGGAAATTGGAGAGTATGTCCAGGCCCAGCAGACCCGATGGATCGTAACCGACCATGTCGAACTGCAGGACCATCCCAATGTCCATACCTTTGTCCTTGGCGTCCTTAGCATAAACCTCGCTTCCTACGAGTCCTATCTCCTCGGCAGTCCAACCTGCACATATGACAGTGGCATTGAGCTTGTACTCGCTCAGAACCCTGCAAGCTTCCATGGCAACGGCCGTCCCGCTGGCATCGTCATCTGCACCAGGAGCATCGTTCATCGGGTCAGTGCTGTAGGAATCATAGTGTCCAGACACGATGTAGACGGTTTTGTTGTTCGGATTGAAGGCGGGCAGCGTCCCGAGGACGTTCCTGTACGTTCGAGAGGAATACACGAAGTATTGCGACTCGTTGACAACGTTCGGATTGGAGCCCAGTTCCTCGAGGATGTAGGTCGCTGACTGGTTAAGTTCGTCCGTGTACGCGTATCTCGTCGTGAAGTTCTGCAGGTCCCATATGTAATCAGTCACCTGAGACCTGGAAACATTCGCCACGATGGACGCGATCACGGGGTCATATGCGGCAGGTTCCTCTTCGGAAGGACTTGACACGACGTCACCAGTCCCGCCGAGCACAAAACCAAAGACGGAGAGAGACAAAACGATGAATATGCTGGCTAGCTTCTTGCCCACGGCCATGGATACGCCTCCTCAGGGTAGCCATATCTATGTCCACATCGTATTTAGGATTGTTCCCCGTGGAAAGCATTAAGAAGTCCTCAGCCCAATATCTAAACGACATGGCTGAGATGCAAAGCCGAGAGGATGTTCTTACAGAACTTGCCAAGAAATACGAACGGAACCCTGGTGGCTGGTCTGTCCTCGTGAGAGAGAACAGATCGGGCTACTCGGATTTCTTCATTTCAACGGCAGACGAGCTCTGGCAGTTGAAGGTGGACAGCCTGTACAGGCCTAACGCGAGGGCCATGGGAATGAGAGTCGGGGGCAAGGAAGAGGCTCGAAAGGTCGCCTCTGATTCCACGCCCACATTCGGGTTCCGTTCCCTGCCACCCGACCTCCTGGAGAGGTTCCTTGGCGGGGACTTCGAGCGGGAGGAGTTCACCGAGATAATCGACAGAGTGCTCAAGGAGAAACCCGTGCGGCTCAGCGAGATAGACTCTCCGGGCTTGGTGCAGGGCCCGATCCAGTTCGGTTGGAAGGGGCACCTCTCGGACCAGCAGAAGCTCCTTGACTTGAAGCTCAAGCGAAGCCTGGACAGGAAACTCTTCGAGGAAGGGCTGGGCCTCGGCTATGCGTGAGATAGGACACAAGACCAACATCATTAAATAGGAACGGCCCGATTTCCAAGGCAGTTCGGTTTGGAGCGGCCTTGGAGTGGAGGCACAACGCGAGGGGGAGAGATACGCCGGACGCAATGGTTGTTAAGTTAAAGATATGTCTAGTCGGCGATTCCGCCGTCGGCAAGACGAGCCTTGTTCGCCGCTACGTGAAGGACCAGTTCGATGACGGCTATCTCAAGACGGTGGGAGCGAAGATAGCCAAGAAGACGCTGGTAATCCCCTGGAATGGTACCGAGATCAGAGTGGATATGATCCTCTGGGACATAGCGGGCATCGGTGGAAGGGAGTCCGTTCTCGGGAGAGGTTACCTTGCGGGGACTCAAGGTGTGCTGGCGGTGTGCGACGCCACGGACGACAAGACGATATCTGGTGTAACCGACTGGATCCAGACGGTGAGAGAGCTGGTTGGCGATGTCCCGGTACAGATCGTCATCAACAAGGCCGATGCTCGCGACGCAGACGCTCCGGGGCTCTCGCTGAATGTTGACGGAAGCATCTCGTGCATCCGCGTGAGCGCCAAGACGGGCAGCAACGTCGAGAAGGCGTTCTACGACCTGGCAAGGAGCATCGTCCTCGAAGGGATCGCCCAGAGGATGGCCACAGAAGAAGGAAGGTCCGTTCTCCGTCCACAAGCTTAATAGCGGGTAGCTCCATTCTTTTCTTGCATCACATGGCTACCGCCCAGATGAGCTCAAAGATGGTCCTCTGTCTCCTCGTCGCGGTTCTTCTCACAGCCCCTTCCCTGATTGGGGGCGATGATCCCGACCGTGACGTCGCACCCTCTTCGTCCTTTCCGCCGGGAACGAGGTCGGCGCTCTCGGAGAGGTTCGCCGAGATGGTGGACTACAGCGACGTGATGGTCATCAGGAACCTGAACTCCCAGACGTCCATGGATATCGCGGACTACTTCACGAGCCAGAGAGGCATCCCTTGGGAGCGGGTCTGCAACGTGACCATAGCGGCCACCGAGGTCATCAACCGGGCGACATTCGCCAACCTGAGGACGCAGGTCGAGGACTTCATGGTCACGAATGGTCTCGTCGACGCGATAAACTACATCGTGACGACGAAGGGCGTCCCCCTCAAGGTCACCGACTCACCGTGGGAGAACGCCGCCTCCGTGGACTCCGAGCTGGCGCTCATCAACGACATCTACTCCGGCTCGATAGGGAACTTCCGTTGGCTCCTGAGCCCGTACTTCAACGCGTCCGCGCCCTTCTCTCACGCGGACTACAACTTCTACATCGTCAACAGGCTGACCGCCTACACCAAGGAGGAGGCGATGGGGCTGATCGACAAAGCCACGCTCGCGATAGGTAGAAAAGGAACGTTCCTCTTGGACACGGACCCGCGCAGGGGCGGGACTTACGCGATAGGGAACGAGTGGATGATCGATGCCGACTACATCCTCCAGCAGAAAGGTTACGATGTAATCCTGGACCAGACGAACGACTTCCTGACGAACTACTCCAACATTGCTGGCTACACCAGTTGGGGGAGCAATGACGGAAGCTGGTACTGGGCGGAGAACCCGAACGCGGGGTTCGAGACTGACGCCGACTTCGACGGCCTTCCGGACGACTGGTTCATCGAGGATCTGTCCGGAACCGCTGGCGTTTCGAGGAACAGCACGGATGTGCGCTCTGGCAGCTGGTCGATCGGAATCACGCGGCCCGCCGCGGACAATGAGTACACGGCCGTCGTCCAGAACCTTACCGCCGAGCCGGACAGACGGTACTTCGTCCGTGGATATGCGAACCTCTCGGGAGTGTCCGCCGGACATGGCGTGTTCCTCCAGTTGAGGATACTCAATGACTCCGGAGCGCCCGTGGCGGTGGTCAACACCACCGCTCGGACCGGGACCACGGCCGACTACATTTCACTTGGCCAGATCAAACTCGAACAAAGAAATGAGTCGAGGATCCAGATCGTGGCGGTCTTCTCCAAATCCAGCGGCACGGTCGTGTTCGACGACGTCAGTCTCATAGACATCAAGCCGCACAACCAGTGGATCCCTGGAGCACTGGCGGAGACGTACGTGTCCACGGGCGGGAGGAGCTTCACATACGGAACAGCGTACGGCCAGTCCCTTGTCGCCGACCTCCTGCGGGATGGCGTCACTGGACTGAAGGGCTACGTCTACGAGCCGTACCTGGGTGCCGTGGCGCACCCGAATATCCTGTTCAAGGCGTACACAGAAGGGTACACACTCGCGGAGAGCTTCTCCATGGCGTCCGAGATCAGTCTGAGCTGGATGGACGCGATCATAGGCGACCCGAAGCTGGCGCCGTACAACGTGAGCTATCTTCCTGACCTGAGCCTGAACGACGGCAGCGTTCGGATGGACCCGAGCCCGGCGATAGTCAGAGACCAGATCGACATCGTGGCTGACATCTCCAATCTCGGCGAGTACCCTGCCACGGACGTGACCGTCTCCTTCTACGCGGGCGATCCCTGGAGCGGTGGCATACTCCTCGAGAACAGGAGCCTGGACATCTTTCACGGCTCTGTCAACACGACGTCCGTCACGCTCCAGACCGCGAATCTCACTCTTGGCGAGCATCAGTTCTGCGCGTTCGTGGACTCGCCCGATAAGTATCTGGAAACGGATGAGTCCAACAACATCGCGTGCACGAACATCACGCTCGTCAGCGTGCATCTGAACGCAGGATGGAACCTCGTCTCGATCCCATATGTGGGGACCAATCGTAGCGTTGAGGCGGTCCTGGATTCCATCGACGGGAAGTACGACACCATTAGGCACTACAATAGCTCGGTGATTGTGGACCCGTGGAAGACGTTCAAGGCGGGAAGAGATGCCTCGCTCAACGAGCTCAGGTGGATAACGGACGAAACGGGATTCTGGATTCACATGAGGACGGAGGCGGACATAGTTGTCGGCGCGGAAGAGTTGCCCACCAAGTGGGTCAGACTGAAGTACGGCTGGAACCTCGTAGGTTATCCCTCCTTTTCGAACCGGACGATTCAGGATTCCCTGGCAGGGGTCCCGTGGACGCGGATAGAGGGCTTCGACCCGCTCGCGATGCCCCATCGCCTGAAGGTTCTCTCCCCCACCGATGTCCTGTCACCGGGGACGGCTATCTGGATAAAGGTCACCCAGGATTGCTGGTGGATAGTGGACGGTTGACGACCTAGCCTTGGACGACCCACGTTGCGTTCGCGGAGACCTCGAACCAGTAACCCTGGAACGACTGTAATGTGTCGAGCGCGGTGTATCGCCTCAGGTAGTGCGGCGGAGCGCCGAGCGGACCTTCGACCCGCTCGAGCGGCATGCCCGCCATGAGATCGGCGACATCCGCCTCGACGAAGGAGGGATAGCTGACCAGATTCCAGCCCTCGCGGAGCTGGATCGTCGTCTGCACGGGGACCGCTCCCGCCAGAACGAAGTGGGAGTCCTGCGTGACGTTGACCCAATACCCGCTCGCGTGCGTCATGGACCTGAGCGCCGAGTAGACCTTGAAGCTGGAGAATGTCGTCCACCCGCTCGGGTCGTGCGTCCAGACGCGGTCGACGCTGACCGTCTGCAGGACGCTCAGCAGGCTGTCGTTCGCCGGCACGAGTGGATAGGATATCAGATGCTTCCCGCTAGCCAGGAACCGAGAGGTCTTGGCCGCCTCTCTCGTGTTGTTGTCCTCGTATCCCATCGTGTCGACCGCCCGCACGACGTAGAAGAAGTCCTCGTCGTTGCCGATCCCCGCACCCTCGTGAGTCCAGTTCGTGCTCACCGTCCTCGCGACGGGGTAGAGGAAGCTGAAGTTGTCGTAGGAATCGGACAAGTACACGTGATAGTGGTCCACGTCCGCGGCGGGCGATGGGTCCCAGGATAGGAACACGTCGCTCCCGCTCAGCTCGGCCATCAGGTTCGCGGGTGGGGCGGGAGGCGAGTTGAACGGCTCCAGATCGAAGAAGATCGGGTTCGTGAAGGCGACGTAGGTCTCCCCCCTGAGGAACCCGCCGTTGAACGTCCTGATCTCCGTCCTGTACCAGAAGTCCGTGTCCGCCAGCGTGGACTCCGTGACGGAGAACCATCCCGCTCCGACCGCCCACGACCCGATGACGGACCCGTTTCTGATCAGCCTCACCTGGGAGGACTCGTTGGCGTAGCCGGATATGCTCACGTTCAGCGTCGCGGGAGCGGACGACCGCACGGTCTCTCCGAGGATGTGCCCGTCGACCGTGAAGTTCAGCACGGGCCCGTCCGTGATGTACAGCCGCCCCTTCATGACCGCTTCGAGCAGTCCTTCGCGGCTGAGCTCCTCCACAAGGGCGACGTTCCGGGGGAAGCCGATGGCGCCTTGAAGATTGAGCAGGTCGCCCTCGTTCCAGTCGTTGAACCCGTTATGGGAGTCGCTGTCCCCGACTGCAATCTTCCGCACGCCGGCGTTGAGATAGCTCTCCCACTGGGAAACGGCATCGCTGTCCATCGTCGTGGGGAACGCCGCGTTGAACCCGCCATAACCGTGATAGATCTCCATCCCGTCGAAGTCCTCGTAGGTCCCGAAGTACTGGTAGCGGTCCGGTGCGTCCGGAGCGAACGGGTGCGCCAGTATCGCCAGTCCTCCCTGCTTCCGGATGTCCTCGAAGATGTCGTTCATGTTCCTCCCTGGCCCGAGGTTCCAGGACACCAACTCGCTCAGACCCCATCCCAGGATGTGCCCGTCAGCGGTGGTCACCTCATCTCCGATCAGGCACAGGAAGTCGGCGGTGTTCTCGGCATCGCAAACGGACTGAGGCGGGACGACGTTGTGGTCCGTGACCACTATCCAGTTCAGGCTCCTGTTCTTCGCCACGTCCGAGTTCTGATGGACTGTCGTCAACCCGTTCGAATACGTGGAGTGCATGTGACCGTCGCCGACGGCGGTGGAGTAGTTCGTCTCAGACGTCAGCGGCGCATAGGATTCGCCGGAAGGGGAAGTTCTCTCACCCTCAAATCCGAGCGATGGAGCGAACGAAATGATGATTAGAATCGAGAGGACGCTCGAGGTAAGCACAACGGAGAATCTCGATGGACGGCGTAATCCACGCATTCAAGAAATCAGATTCGACTGTGGATATTAGTATCTTCCGTTGGAGCTGGCAACTCAGGAGGTGAATTCGGGCTTCCTCCGCTCGAGAAAGGCCTTCATTCCCTCCTTCTGATCTGGAGTCTCGAAGAGAGAGGCCCATTCCTCCCTTTCTCTTTCGAAGCCCGCTTCGTACGAAGCCTCCACAGAACACCTTATCGCCCTTTTGGCGGCAAGGAGAGAGTCCCTGCTCATTGAGCACAGCTTTTCGATGATCTTGCTGATAAAATCCTCCAGAGAGTCGTCTGGAACCACTTTGTTGACGAGGCCCGCGTCCAACGCCTCGTGGGCATCTATTCTGGTCCCGAGATATATGATCTCGGCTGCCTTCCCTGGCCCGACCAGGCGGGTCAGCCTCTGGGTTCCTCCCCATCCCGGAATGACACCGATGTTGATCTCCGGCTGTGAGAAGACGCAGTTCTCGGATGCAACACGGATATCGCATCCGCAGGCTATCTCCAATCCTCCACCTAGGACGTAGCCGCGCAGAACGGCAATCACGGGCGGCAGGTCTCGCTCGAGTTTCCTAACGAGGGATTGACCCAACTCGGAGAATTCCCTCGCCTCGGATGCGCTCTTGGCTTCCATTTCCACTATGTCTGCCCCCGCCGTGAATGCCTTGGCAGAGGAACTCCGGATGGAAACGACCTTGATTGAGGAATCGCCCGCAATCTCATCCAGGACATCATGGAAATCTCGCATAACACTAGAGCTCAGTATGTTCAAACCATTCTCACTGGATAGAAGGATCGCTGCGTGGTCTTCGTACGTCGAGAGTCGAACCGAAGTCTGTTGTGATTGCATTATTTCCATCCCAGTCGTCATTGATATTCTCCCCCAGATGCCTATCTAGACCTTCTCTTGAGCCAACTCGCGACCGCAGGCCACACTTCTCTGTGTGCTCTCCCGCCAACGGACAGCCCAACGTGTCCGGTGTTGCAACTGATTGAGTCCCTCTGCTTTGAGGATACATGCTCCAATAGTGCTTCCGTGGACTCGGGGGGCACTATGTGGTCTTTCAAACCTGTTATCGTAAGAACCGGCATGCGGATCTTCCCAAGATCCACTCTTCTCCCGCAGACCCTCAACTCGCCAGATGTCAACTGATTCTGCTGATACCATTTCTCTATGAGGTCCATGTAGAAGGCACCTGTCATCGGAATGCCATCGTGAATCCACTTCTCCATGCGGAAGAAGGTCTCCGTGAACTCCTCGTTATCCGCGTTCTCCCAAAGGTCCAGGTACTTGAGGTGGAGATTCCCCACGGGGTCGAGGGACTTGAACGTCCACGTGAAGAGCTCCATTGGCACGTTTCCGAAGGCGTCTACTAGCTTGCTCGCATCAATGTACTCTTCGTTGGTCCACACGTGAAGGAGAGAACCGTCACAGTGGAACTCTATGGGAGCGGCCATTATGACCAGATTCTGTATCTTCTCGGGATGGGTCGAGGCGTATATGCTCGCAAGTGTTCCTCCTATGCAGTATCCCATCAACGATATCTTCTCGAGTTCTTGGCTCTCCAGAATCCAGTCGACGACATCATTCAGGTAGCCTTCCACATAGTCCTCCGTGCAGAGGTGCCTGTCTTCCTCTCCTGGTGACCCCCAGTAGACCATGTAGACGTCGATGCCCTTACTCAGCAGGGACTCGACAACGCTCCGCTTCGGCTCAAGGTCCAAGATGTATGGCTTGTTCAGGAGCGCATAAACGATGAGCAGAGGAGGTCCGGCTCGCTTTTTCCTGACTGGACGATAGTGGTGCAGTTCCACCTTGTCCTTCCTCCAAACGACCTCCTTGGGGGTCGGTCCAACATCGACATCCAGAGGTCGCCATGGCAGCTGAAGAGAGTATGGCCAGCTCCCCGCTTCTTCTCCCCGCCAACGTGGTAGTTCATCTCTTTCTGCTGCCAAGGTGGGATTCCCCTCCCTTCTTCGTTGACTCTGACATCTTCTCCACTTGCTTCCTCAGCTCATACACTTCTTTGTGTATCTCCGACATTTCTCCACAAGTAACGAGTCCCATCGATTTCAGCGATTGGTCCTGGGCATCCTGCAAGAGGATCTTCCAATCGAGGAAGGCATCTAGATTTCTCGCGTAGAAGCGCAGGACAGAGGGCGTTCCCAGCATCTCGTCGACCATTTCGGAGTGTCGCCGTGCGAATTCACGATACTTCTCTCGAGATGTCGCGTCCTCTTGGTTGGGGAAATCTCCGAGGTTCTCCATCATTCTGCTGAAGTGCTCTCTCGCTATCCTGGCAACATCCGCACTGGCTTCCGCGGAGCTCTCATAGTAATCCCGCGCCCTCTCCAGAGCCTCCATGTTTTTCGTCATCATGAGCTGCCAATCAATGGGTGATCCACTCCAGTTGCCTGCCTTCTTGGGTTCTCCGTGCTTACTGTCGCTCATTGGCATACACCTGCAAGGACGAGCCGAGTCTATCTGGACTTCTCCAGCTTCTTCACTCTCTTGGTGAGCTCCTTCAATTGCTTCTTCAGATGCTCGTTCTCCTTTCGGGTCGAAAGGTCGAAGGCCTCCTGCCAAGGCTCTTGGGAATCGAAGTACCATTTCCAGAGCTCGTCGTAGTTGGTCCCGAAATTCCTCGTCAAGTGGATGACCTCCTTCTCCACTCTGGATAGATACTCGGACCATGCATTCTGAAGACCTTCGAATCCGCCGTTGTTGGAGGAGACTAGTGATCTCAGGTTATTTCCCATCGTGTCGGACTGCTTTCCCCAGAGCTCAACGAAGTCCCTATAGCTTTCCCCGTCTGCCTCGAGAGAGTTCACGATCTGTCCCATCTTCGTGTAGAAGTCCGTCCAGGTCTCGGTCAGTTGATTCAACTCCTCTGACCCGTGCTCAGCGGTGTCTTCCATCCACTTCTGCATGTCAGATGTGAATCCCCGCCAGCTGTCATAGAGGATTGACTGCTCCCAATCGATCTGACCGCCTGAGGCGAGAGCTGAGAGTTGACTGTTGAAATCCTTGGACGAATCCCTCCAGTTCTTCTGGAGATCCTCGTGCCGCTCCATCGTTGTGTTCATCACGGATGTGAGCCTGTTGTACATCTTGTTCGAGTAGTTCCTCCAGATGTCATAGAGCTCTCTCAACTGAAGGTCCTCAGCATTTTTCGAGGCTCTTGAGCCAACGGTCTTGTAGAACTCAGTCCATTCGCTCGCGAAGTCCTCGTACGTCTTCCTTTGCTCTTCTGCGTTCTTGTCTATCCTGGAACCGATGCCCTCCTGGAAATCCGTCCACGCTTCGCAGAGCTGAAGATAGCCTTCAGAGACCTGTGCGATGGACTGGGAAAGGTCCTCATAGGGCATCCATTCCTCAGTTGCCTTTTTCTTCTTTGCCTTTTTCGTTGCCATTATCTAGCACCTCTTTCTCACAGATACATTCCACCATTGATATTGAGAACATGACCCGTGATGTAGTCAGCATCTTCAGAGGCGAGATATGCGACCGCTCGCGCAATCTCTCTCGGAAGGCCAAACCGCCCAAGCGGGATGTTGGTGAGTATCTTCTCCCTCACCTTCTGCGGTATGCCGGACAACATGTCGGTCTCGATGAATCCCGGAGAGACAGCATTCACGGTTATTCCGTCTCTTGCGAGTTCCTTGGCAAGTGTCTTGGTCAATCCGATGAGACCAGCCTTTGAAGCTGCGTAGTTGGCTTGGCCGATGTTACCCATCTGGCCTACGATCGAGGAGATATTGACTATCCTCGGACGCTTGGATTGCTTGAGGTGGTCGAGGAAAACCCGGGAACAGTTGAAAACGCCGTTGAGGTTCACGGAAATGACCTCTGTCCACGCGTCCTCATCCATCTTAGAGAACAACCCGTCTCTGTTTATCCCCGCGTTATTGACCAGAATGTCGACATTCCCCACGTGGGTCTCAACGCTTTCCCTCATTCTCTTCACCTGGTCTGTGTCGCCAACATCGGCGCAATAGACCCATGTGTTCTTCCCCAGGCTCTCTATCTCGACGGCAATCCTGTCTGCATCATCGTCGCTCGATCTGTAGTTTATAACGACATCCGCGCCCTCCTCTGCGAGTGCCCTGGCGATCTCCTTCCCAATGCCCCTGGACGCTCCCGTGACGAGAGCCAGAAGACCGTCTAGTCTACCCGACACGGGGCTTGTCTCCTCACCGCCTGAGATTCTGAAGAGCTCCTCGGTTTTCAAGATATCACGCTTCTGTCCGTCATCTCATGCTCCCTTGGCCTCGGTGTTCTCCCAGAAAGCATTCCCTCCGGGATAGACTGGCAGGGAGGTTCCGGTCTAAGCAGGTGAAGTCCCCACAAAAAGGATTGGGGTAAGATTATCAATGCTGATAATAGACCCCCGAGACACATGGCTGTCTCTTGCTCGCCATGACGCGGTGCGTCCTGACCCGTAGAACCCATGCCTCAACTCCTACCGAGTTCAGCTAATGAGTTCCGAGGGGTCGCTCATCGACGGCACCCCGCGGAGGATCTTGAACACGACGTCATGGTACTTAGCGAACTCCTGGATCCTGGTTATGGCCGTCATCTCGTCCGGTGAGAGAGGGCTGGCCATGCGCGTCATCTCGTGCGCGGTGCAGCAATGACCGTAGAACGGGTTGTACCGCTCACGCTGCACTGAAAGCTCCTCTCTCCTCACCAGAATGACAAGCTCCTTCACATCGTTATTGATTCGGGCGCGGGAACATTTGAAGATGTTGGTACGGTTCCCTGTAAATGGCTTAATACCCGCTCCGCATATCCGAGGCGGTGCTCGGAAGGCTCGCTCGATTGATGACGTATGAGACCGTCCTGTCGCTCGCGTGGTTCTTCGCGGGCTCCTTTTCGCTCGTCTTCCTCATCCGCCAGGGCATGGAAGTCCAGCACGCGGCCTACTTCGTGGCAATCGGGTACCTGCTGACTGTGGTCTTCCTCCTCGTGTTCTCGAGGACGGGATTCCCCAGAGCGGACATCTCCATGGCCGTGGGCAGCCTCGTCATGGCGGGCTATTTCGCCTGCTTCCTCTACCTGCCCGACCTGGTACTGATCAACGTCGCACCCGTGCTTCTCGCCCTCTACATCCCGGTCTTCTGGATCCCGTTCAACATCGCGATAATCCGCATGACGACTGTCAAGAACAGGGGTCTCATCATCAGCCTGACGTTCGTCATATTCCCGATCGTCTATTTCATCGGTCCGCTCGCGGGCGGGGCGACGATACAGAACTCCGGTTACGATGTCGTGTTCGCCGTGGCCCTCCTGCTGTTCGTGATGAACTCTGCACTCATTCTTCTCACGTGGAGAAAACGCGCCGAGAAGTACGCACCGAAGATGGACCTCACGGGCGCGTGGTCGTTCCCCTCCTCCGGTTTCTTCTTCGAGGGTATCCAGGAGGGCGTGTTCGCGGTCGCTATCCCGCTGGCCACGTTCTTCCTCGTTGGTGGCGAGTTCGACCTGGGGAAGATGCTCGCCGCCTTCGGTGTGGCGGGCGGTGTGATGTCGGTCGTGGCGGGCAAAATGTCCGACAAGAAGGGCAAGAGGAAGGTCTTCATCATCCTGGCGGCCCTCGTCTGCGGGCCGCTGCTCCTCCTCTCGGCATTCGTCTCTGACCCCCTGCTCTTCGGGCTCACGATCGGGGCGATCTACTTCTTCCTCCCGCTGCTTTGGATATTCCTCTTCGTCCTCGCGGTCGACAGGGCGGCCTCATCGCAGAACGCTATAATGGTGAGAGAGTTTATGCTGAACGCGGGGAGGACAGTGGGAGCGTTCCTGTGTCTGCTGGCCACTTTCTTCGTGAGTGTCCAGATGACCCTGATGATCGCCGGGATTTCCCTGCTCCTCGTCCCCTTGCTCGGACTCAAGAGGTGACCAGGCACGGCGAGCACAGGAAGTTCTAGCTGCTCGCTTTGGAACTTCCCTTCAGAGATGCGTACTGATTACGAGGAACGCGGATAGGGTGGCGATTCACATTGGGCCATCATCTAGCTCACTTCGACCTTTCCACGAGCGCATCCGCCAAGCTCCGGAAGACGGGGGCGTGAAAGGGAAAGATCGCGTACCAATAGAGCCGACCGAGGATGCCGTTCGGGTAGAAGTATGATGTCTGCGTGAGCTTGCCCTCTGCCACCGTGAACTCAAGCCACGCCTTTCCAGGAAGCACCATCTGGGAGACGAGCAAGAGTCTTCTCCCCTCCACGAGATCGGCCACCTTCCAGAAGTCTAGGCTGTCCCCTATCCTCAGTTTCTCTGGGTCCCTTCTGCCCCTGGTGAGTCCGTACCCGCCTAGCAGCTTGTCGATCACCCCTCTGATGCGCCAGAGCATGTTAAACCTCAGCCATCCTCTGTGACCGCCCAGATGAGTGATGGTGGAGAACACGTCCTCGGCTCTCACTTCCCCCAGGTCCATGGTCTGCGTGTCGATGAATACGGCCTCTGCGATGTCGCCGTCGACTATGTCGCTCACTTCGCCCGCGCTGCTGTCGGACCAGCGGCTGATCACCTGGTTCTCTTCTATCTCCCTCAGAGCTCTTCTCAAGGCCTCCTCGTACGACATGGGAACGATGTCGGGGAAGTGTCTCCTTGCATTGTCGTTCTGCATGACCGTCTCCGACCTTATCCCTTCGATCAAGGCAGAGGCAATTCTGGTCGGGACCGGCGTGAGCATCATGAACCAGTAGGAGGAAAGCTTCAGCGTGGGCAAGAGCATCGGAATCAGGATCCTGCTCAGGCCCATCACATCGGAGGCCTGCTTGAGCATCTCTTGGAAGCTCATTCTCTCCGAGCCTATGTCGACGACCTGGTTGCCCTTGACAGACAGATCCTTCGCAGCCGTGAGATATTCGAGAACGTCATCCACCGCAATAGGCTGGGTCAGTGTCTTCACCCACATTGGTGGCGTCATCACGGGGAGCTTCTGCACGATGTTCCTGATTATCTCGAAGCTCGCGCTTCCGGAGCCGATGATGATGCCCGCCCGGAGCCATATCGTCTGGATCCTATCAGGACGAGAGCTCAGGACCTCGCCCACCTCGATCCTGCTCAGAAGGTGCTTGCTGGCGGTCTCCTTCACTCCGAGCCCTCCGAGGTATATGATTCTCCGCACGCCCGCCTCCGTGCAGGCGTCCAAGAAGTTCTGGGCGCTCAGCCTGTCAAGCTTCTCGTAGCCTCCTCCGGCCTCCATTGAGTGGATGAGGTAGTAGGCGACGTCCACGCCCTTGACCGCCTCTCTGAGGGAGTCCTTGTTGAACGTGTCCCCTTCGACGACCTCCGCCCCCGCACTCGTGTCGGTCGTGACCTTCCTCGAGTCCCGCACGAAGAGCCGCAGCTCCACATCCACATCCTCATGGAGTCGCTGGGTCAGCCTCCTACCTATGTATCCCGTCGCGCCTGTGAGCAGCACCTTCAAGCCCGTGCACCTTCAAGATTAGAAGATGCGCTCTCGTACTTATCATCAACTAAGGCAGAACCGAGATGCCAACTGGTGCTTGCTGGCCCCCTGTGGCCCTAGACGCCAGCCCTCTGAATCCCATCCATATTGAAGAGGGCTTCCTTCACCTTCTCCGATTCCATCTCGAGTCTCAGGTCTTCCAGGATGTCCATGGCCTTGTTCAGGTAGTCCTTCTCCTTCTCCGCATCCCCGTTCTCCTTCCACATCATTCCGTACTCGAAGTAGGAGTCTGCTAGTTCCTTCTCCGTCCCGATCTCTTCGCATATCCTGAGGCTCTCCTCGAAGTTCTCGATCGATTCTCTCCACCTCTTCTGCTCGCGATATATCATGCCGAAGACCCTTTTCGCGTGGGCGATGCCATCCTTGGCGCCCACCTCTTCTGACACCTCGGACGCCCTGGCGCAGAAGTCCAGGGCTTTCTGGAAGTCCTTCTTCTTGAGATATACTTCCGCGATCTTGATGGAATAGTAAGCCGCCAATATGCGGTCCTCAATCTCCTCTGACATCTTCAGGCCCTTCTCGCAGTACCTGAGAGCCCTACCGTATTCCCCCCGGCTGAAATGAGCGTTGCAGACGTTGTTGAGGGCGAGAGCTTCCTCGCTTTCCCCGCTCTCCACGACGTCGGGCTTCTTGGCCTCGATCTCCTCGTCCCGTTCCGCTTCTCTTATGCCGAGGCTCCTGATCTTAGCCCTTATCCTGGCCCTCTTCGTCCTTCCCTCGGCCACGTCCAATGCACTCTCGTAGGATTCTCTGCTCTTCTCGTAATCTCCGATCACGCTGTACGCATCTCCCAGACCGTCGAGAGTCTCCACTCTTCTCTGCTCCTCCTCTTCGATCTCCAGGGACTCGTCGTAGAACCTTATCGCCTCGTCGGTCGAGTAGTCCTTCTCCGCCGCCTTGATGAGGTACAGAAGCGCCTTGTCCCCGCTCCCGGAACGATGGTAGTGGAATGCCAGGTCTCCAGCCACCTCATCGAGATCGTCCTTGTTCAGCTCCTCGATGGACTCGGCGATGACCGCGTGATATTCCGTCCTCAGTTCCCGCGGCATCTCGGAGTAGAGCACTTCCTTTATCATTGAGTGGTCGAACACATAGCTGCCATTGCCAGAATGAATCAACCTGTGTCTCTGGTCCAACCGCCTGAGAGCCTTGAGCAGATCTATCCTTCCGTTCCTCATTGCAGAGGCCAGGACCTTGGATGTGAACTCTGCACCGATGATCGAGGCCCAGTCAAGTGTCTCCCTCGGCTCCTCTTTCACTCGGTCCAGCCTTCTCAGGATCAGGTCGTATATCTTGGAGGGGATGCTGACATCCCGGATGTCTTTGACCAACCTCCAGGCCCCGTCCTGAGCCTCGATTATCCCCTCTTCTACGAACGATTTCACTAGCTCTATCAAGAACAGCGGATTCCCCTCAGTCTTCTGATATATCCGCTTCCTGAAGTCATCACTGAAGTCGGTTGCCCCGAGGAGGGATGTCAGGAACTCCATCGTGTACTTGTCGGGCAGTCTCTGCAGCTCCATCTTCTCGTGCAGGTCCTCACGACTCATCAGACGCATGGTCTCGACGAGAGGATGACCGTTCTCATCCTCCACGACAAGGTCCTCGGGCCTGTAGGTGCCCAGAATGAGGAGGGGGCTCTCCCGCGTCCTTCCCGCGAGATGATGCATCAGCGCCAGGGAGGACGGGTCTGCCCACTGCAGGTCCTCGATGCACAGGAGCGTCGGCGTGTCGCGGGCCTGCCTGATCATCCCCAAGGAGACGTTCTCGAATAGCGAGTCCCTCCTCGCCTCCGTGTCCTCTTTCCCGTGGAAGATGCCATCGTACTTGCCTGAAGTGATGAGTGCCTCGAGGATCCTCTCGATACCCTCCACCTTCTCGCCGTCTCCGTCCCAGTTCGTCAGTTCATTGCCGTAGTTGCTGTCAACCTCCGAGAGTATGTCGCCCATGTCGCTTATCAGGGACTCGTTCTCCCGACCCGTGAGTATCACCACGAGATTCGCGATCCTCCCGCCCTCTATGAGGATGGTGCAGTCGCCGTAGCCGAGTCTGTTCAACGTGTCCCGCGTCTCCTCACCAGTGAGCATGGACAATGAGTCCTTCACGAAGCTCCCAACGGCGGAGAGCATCGAGGCGAATATGTCCGAGTCGAGCTCCGTCTCTTCCCTCAGCACCTCTTCTATCGACAGGCCTGTGTCCTCCACTAGATAGACGGCCTCTACCCTCGGCGCTTCCTCTGCAAGAAGGTAACCTAGGTCCTTGGACCTCAGGGCCTCCACGAAAGACATGTAAGGTCTGAGGGATTCGTACATGCAGTTACCAGACATCACCTGGAAGCCCTCCGATCGGGCGATGGACTTCAGCTCCTCCACGAGCGTGGTCTTGCCTACGCCTGCTTCCCCTGAGATCAGGAGGGTGTTCCCGCGTCCTTCTGCGACTCCATCGAGGTATGCCTCCAGCTCCCTGAGCTCTTGCTCTCTACCCACTATGTGGGGATGAAAATCGAGCTGTGGCATAGACTCCCCCATTTCATCATCTAGTATCATCTTATATATCTTTTCCCTGCGGGATGCTGGCTTTCTTGGGATCCGCCCGAACCCCGCCATCGGGATGCATGAAGTGCCAGGTGACCGTCGTAAGCCCCCTTCTGTTCCGACGGCATTCGACTAAGCGTCCTACCTGCTTTCGCTATTTGGACTTGCTCCGGTGGGGAGTCGCCGTCTCACCAAATCCGCTGGAGACCTCATCGCCTGGCGAATCATCGCATTATCCAGCGGCTGTGTCGTTTCTGCGCCCTTGCCTGCCCTCTCGGACAACTGGCTTGAACCAGTCCACCTTCTGAAGGAGGGGGGACTTTCCTCAGCGCCCGAAGGCACCGTCAGCCGTCCACGGTCTCCTGGCGTATATACAAACGACCCGCTCACATAAAGCTTTTTCGCGAGGTGACCGATCTCAGGACAGGGATGCTTTCCAGCTTCTCTTCATCGAGCCTCTCCCAGAGGATCCCGTTGGGCTTCTCCCTCCTCTCGCACTCGATGACCTCCCTCCTCGTGACAATGAAATCGATCGGGACATCATGCTCGACCATCGGAATGTCAACGTCAACGACCTGGACCGCGTGGACCGTCGTTAGAATCGGCGTGTCCTCATCCACAATCCCGAACTCCCGCCCGATTGCATACTCCAGGTCCGAGTAGCCGCCGCCCTTCCCAACCCTCCCGCCTGAGCGGTTCACGGCGACCGAGCCCGCTACGACGATGTCAACAGGATTCATCTCTCGCGGATGCACCGCCCGCCCGTACTTGAACGCGCCTCGGATGGTCGATGCCTTTCGCGGGGACTCGATGTAGTTCGGGTCGACGCGGATGAAGCACTTCTCCTCCCTCAGGCGGGGGACGGCCATGTATATCGTCTTCCCGCTCTGCAGCGCCATCTCCCTGAGCGGTCTCTGCGGGCTGTCGGGGTTGCACTTCACGAACCTCGCATCCCGCCAGGATTCCAGCTCCTCCACCTTCTTGGCGGCCACGTCGGCGCCCTTGAAGTTGGGAATGCGTCCGAGAACCGGGCGGGGGAATAGAGCGATGTCCTTCTCCTCCATGACGTCCCAGATCATCTCCCGGATCTCGTCCTTGTCCATCGCTCTCACGATGTCAGCTCGACTATCTTCTCATAGTTGTCCGGGTTCCTCTCGAAGTAAGCGCGCACGGGTTCCATGATCTCGTTCAGGTACCGCGTCGTCGCGTTCTTCAGGTCGCTCGGGTGCAGCTCCCTTCCGCCAAACGCCTTTCTAAGTTCCTCGTAGCTCCTGAAGGAGACGTCCCCGCCGAACTTCTCCTCCCGCTCGACCCTGAACTCCTCGACCGCCGGAAGGATGATGAGCCTGCATATCTCCAGGACGGGGTTGTCCTCGACGTCTCCCTCCGGGCAGAACGCCTTCTTGATCTTCTGCTCCACGACTTCGGGCGTCTCGTGAATGGATATGAACGTCTCCGGCTTGGACTTGCTCATCTTCGCCTCGAAGGAGTCCATGCGCCCTCCACCCTGCAGGCCCGCCAAGAGCGGCGTGTGCACGGCGACAGGCTTCCTCGCGCCTATCTTCCCCGCCACGTCCCGCAGGAGCATGTGCGCGTGCCTCTGATCCATCCCGCCCAGGGCTATGTCCAGGTCCAGCTCCACGATGTCGGCGGCCTGCATCGCCGGGTAGATGAGCTTGGAGGCGTCCATGTCGGCGTCCTCCTCCTTGCGGCCCATGATTGTCATCGCCCGCCGCATGCGCGACACGGTCGCGTTCTTGGATATGGACAGCACCTTCTGCCAGTACTCCCGCCTGCCCACCAGCTCGTGCGCGAAGAGGAACTCCGTCCTTGCCGGGTCAACGCCGAGCGCGATGAAGCAGTCCCGCACGTAGTCCCCGCATATCTTGATGCTCTCCAGCGTCCCGTCGAGCTTGTCATTGATGTAGGCGTGCCAGTCCGCGAGCAGGATCGTCGTGTCCAGACCCGCCTCGGAGAAGTCGATGATCTTGCGCGCCACGACGAAGCCCTGGCCGATGTGAACGATCCCCGAGGGTTCGAACCCAACGTAGGAGCGTATCTTCTCCTTCTCGTCGAGGAGCGACGCTAGCTCCTCCTCCGTGATGATCTCTTCCGCTCCCCTCGAGATGAGGTCGAACCTAGAACCAGCCATGTTATCGTGCAAGAGCAAGGTCGATTTAAGACTTTTCTTCATCTCCCTTGAGCTTCTTGGTGACGCCTTTCACGAAACCTTTCGTCTTCCTTCCCGCGTCCTTGACAACGGGCTTCGTCTTATCGTAGGCCTTCTTAGTAAGATCCACAGCGCCCTCGACGACCTCGCCAGTGACGCGTGCAGCGTCGTCCACGAACTGCTCCGATTTCGACTTGATCTGTTCCCCGCAGTCTGGACAGAAGGCGGCCTTCTCCTCGACCTCAGCTCCGCATTTCTGACAATACATTGTATCGAGACATAATCTCGCACGCTCCTAAAGAGTTTTCGCGCGCAGGTCCTGGTCTCTGACGAAAGTGTTAATTGGCGGCTCCCGTATTGAACCGCAATGAAGCGGGGCACGGTCCGCACGAAGGCCAGGACAGCAGCCAAGAAGAAGGAGAGGGAGCTCATCGCGAGGGTGAAGAGGCTCCGCGACGGGCCAGACCCCGTGATCCCGGAATGCGGGGGAGAGTGCAGGAAGTGCCCGTTCGAGAAGTGGAGGGCAAGGCTGCTCAAGCAGCTGAAGTACAAGGACAACAAGAGGAAGCTGAGCGGGCTCGCCAACCTCGGGCCGGACTTCTCGAAGGCCTACGCGGCCGCCCTGCTGCTTGCGACGCAGGACAAGGCGCCCTACCTGGCTGTTGCACACGTGGGCAACAAGGACCTGGCGTACGCGCAGCGCGGGAAGGCGAAGAAGGAGATGCTGATCGGCTTCCAGCACTATCACGACCCGGACGCGCGGCTCCTGGCGGTGGCCGACATCGCGCGCAAGAACGGGCTGTACATATTCTCGATGAAGGACAAGATGGTCTGCACCGGGACGAGCGGGAAGCCGCCGGAGGAGTACGTGACAGAGACTGTCGCCAGGATGAGGTATCCGTTCCAGAAGAGCGCGGACGGCTACGCCGCCCTGGACCCCGCCGATGACACGGTTCTGAGCGTCAAATGGATCCCCGCCAAGATCTCGCTGAAGGTCTCCCGCCACAGGTCCAGCACGAAGCGGAACATCGCGAGCGTCATACTGAACCGCATGCTCCACCCGCAGGCTGACACAGTATTCGACATACGCGTCCAACCGGGGTTCAAGCACACGAACGGGGGCAAGGACTGCCCGCTCAATAAGCTCACCAAGGTCAGCGATCACTGGAGGGCGGAATACGTTGGCGGGCGCATCTCGGACAGGGAAGCGATCGACAACCACGTGGAGGACGTGAGGGAGAAGGCGGAGGCGATGAGCAGGCGGATCTTCGCGGTCGGGATGACGTGCTTCGACGACGACTCCAAGGCTTTCATCGAATCGCTCAGGCCGAACAAGGTCGAGCGGGAGGCTCTGCAGGCGCTCCTTGACAACCTGGACGAGAACGTCATCGTGGACGAGGCCACTCCCGCCAAGGTTCTCGACATGTACTGGAAGGAAGCTGGGAAGGAGGTCCTCGAGGCGGTGCTCGGTGACGAGGACGCTGCCGAGGAGTTCTACGAGCGATCGCTGAAGTCGAAGGAGACGCCGTCGCGATTCGTGCGGGAGGCCTTTCGGTCCGCTCAGCGCGAGAGGATACTGGCGGACCTGCCGGAGTACGAGAGGCTCCCGCCAGTCGCGAGGTTCTGCGACCGCATCACTCGCATCCACAGGACGAAGGGATCGGACGCGGCCGTGATGGAGATACGAGGGACCCAGTCCAGGAAGAAGGAGTTCAAGGCTCTGGAGTACGCCTTCCTTCTCGCTCTCGGCGCGGGCAGGGGCGACGAGTGGAGGTACTCAGAGGACGAGCTGGGATTCGGGGCGCATCTCAAGTCGAAAGCGGAGGCGCTGCTGTCCGCCGAGCCCGAGGGATATGACGCTTCTTTGCGGAGTCTGTTGACCGCGAGCGGGCACTCTTTCTAGCCGATTGCCGATGAAGGCCGAAAGGTCACGAAGGTGGATTCGGCGTCTCTGTCTGCTAGAAGTGACGTGAAGGTCTCTTGATTGCGTTCCTTCAGCTTCCACTCACGATAAGGAATAATGCTGACGACTCCTCCACACGATCACCCATCTCTGGACCTGGGAAATGAGAATGAATCCAGAGATATGGAATGGTTTCGAGGGAAACGATTATATCGTCACGATCAGTGGTGATACATGTCAACAAGCTGGAGGGGAAGATGTGTCGGCGCCTCGGGATCAACAAGTGGAATTGACCGAACCCGAGACTTCCGGGACTCGGGAAACAGCGCGTTTGCTTAATCTGGGATTGAAAGCGGCGCTCTCCGTCGCCTTTGTTTCAGTCGTGTGCGCCGTGATCCTGTTCGTAGCATTCTCCGCTCCCTCTAGTACATTCCATCCGTGGAATGGTTATGCACCGACTGTCGATATGGTTACTACTCCGACCTCGGAGGGATATGAGGTCGAAATTCAGGCGCCAAGCAGAATGGAAGCACTGAGCGCCTTCAAGGTCTCTGTCCTGAAGGACGGGATCCCGTGGGGATCCCCGAGCGTAGTGTGGCAGGGAGCGTGTGGTACCGGTTGGGCAGGCGAGTATCTGAACTTCACCGACCTGACGAGCGATGGCAAGCTGACGGGTGGGGACTTCTTCACGCTTGAGAACTTGACATCTGGTTCGCAGTACGAGGTCATACTGATCTGGGCGGCGAACGACAACAAGATAACCAGCGAAGTCATCAACGTGCCGTAGTCCTCTCATCGAGCGTTGAATCTAGATGCGCAGGGGAATGTGCTATCGGATTTCCGCGTCCACGACAACGTGATAGACGTTTGGCGAATACGATTTGATTCTCCTGACAACGGCATTCTCAACTCTGCGGCCTTCTTCGTGTGCCTCTTCCTTGAGGACCCTGATCGGTCTTTCTGCCATCTCATCCTTGTGGCACGCCTCGTGATAGTGGATGATGCCCTTCTCGCCGACCACTCTCATCGCCTTTCCCAGGTACTCCTTCCCCCAGAGATAGCCCATGATGACCCTATCAGCGACCCCCTCGGGCGCAACGTCCTTGCAGTCACCGAGGAGCGGTTCGACCTCGTGCACCCGGTTCAAGCGGATGTTCTCCTCCAGATAGCTGAAGGCGGCCGTGTTGATCTCGCACGCGTAGACCTTGCGCGGCTTCGAGTGAACTGCGATCGGAAGCGAGAAGTACCCTATCCCAGCGAACATGTCCACGATCGTCTCGGCCGGCTTGCATATTCTCGCCATCCGTATCCGCTCGTGTATGTTCCCGGATGAGAACATGACCTTCATCACATCCAGCTTGAAGAGCACCCCGTTCTCCTTGTGAACCGTCGTCGTCTCGCTGCCAAGTATCAGTCTGAGATCTGGCTCCCTGAGCTCCCCGCCAATGCCGCCAACGTCCTCGAGGACGGACTTCGCTCCCAGGACTCGGGCGTACGTCTCGGCGATTTCATCGTCGTATTCCCTGAGCGAGGAATCGAGCTTCAGCACGAGTACGTCTCCGATGAGCTCCCACCTTCGCGGTAGCTTCTCCTTGGCGAGGGCGGGCAGGTCCAGACCGTTCGCGATGACATGGAACGGTATCTCTTGTTCCTTGATGAGCGGAAAGGAGGGCATCTCCACGATCTCGCCCTCGATGCCGGGGAGCTCGAAGTCATCTCGCAGAAGGGGGATCATCACCGCACCGTCCCGCTCGACTATCCTCATTGTACTGTCGACCGCTCCGCAATCCCGAAGAGCCAACCTAGCCTCCTCGGCCGCCTCTTTAGCCACGCGAAGCACACGCACGGACAGGAATCGGGCTCCCGTGATATAGGGTTGCTGTTGGAGCGCCCCGCGAACCTAGCCGAACAGTTCTATGGCACCGAACACGCCAACGAGAATGATCTGCATGGCAATCGCCGCGAGTATCAGACCCATTATCCTCGAGAACGCGAGGGCGCCTATGCGCCCCATTCTCTTCGTGATCCTGTCACTGTACAGGAGGAGGAAATAGGAGGCCGCCATAGTTCCCAATATCGCCGCCACTATCACCACGGCCTTGACAAGGTCCAGGGTCGGCGACGAGGCCTCTGCCATGAAGACCATCACGGTCGTTATCGACCCAGGTCCCGCGAACATCGGGACCCCCAACGGGACCGCCCCGACGACTTCCTGCTCCATAGCCTCGGACCTGTCCCTGTCAGTGAGCTTCGTACCAGGCCTCCCTCCCCAGAGCATGACGAAAGCGATCGAGAAAAGGAGAATCCCGCCAGCGATCCTGAAGGCAGGTATGGACGTGTGGAAGATCATGAATATGTAGTTGCCCAGGAGCGCGAAGACGAGGAGCGTCACAGAGGCGACCAGTATGACCTTGTTGATCACCTTCCTCCTGAGCTCCGGGGTGTACCCCTCCGTGAGCGCGACGAAGAACGTGAGATTGCCCACTGGGTTGACTATGGCGAATATCGCTGCGAAGGCCGAGAGGGCGAAGTCTACCATTGCGGAGGACTCACTTCCACTCACCTATTTAAGCGTGACACAGGCGAGCGCCCTTTCACAAACTATTTGTGCAAAGAAATATTATCGAGTTCAGATGCGCCTCCAGGCTGTCGTGCTTTTGCTCTCGCTTATGCTTCTACTCCCATACGTGGCGGCCGCCGATGACCCGACGCGCGTCGATCGTGTGAACAAGCTCCTGTCCAACTTCAGCACGCCCCAGCTCGCTCCCGGTGAATCGGGCACGTTCAGCTTCGATGTCGTCAACACCAACGAGAACAACATGACCAACATCTCGCTGACGATGAGCATCTACATGTTCGCGACGGCGGAGGAGACGAAGGACGTGGACGACAACTGGAGCACGCCACTCATAAGGAACAATCAGGAGCAGGCGTTCACCTTCCCGACGTTTGGCGTGAACGGCACCCTGGTGGAGAACAACACCAGGACGGTCAGCGTGGAGATCGTCACGTCCGTGCACACGGTCCGCGGTGGGGTCTTCGACCAGGGGACCTACTTCGTGCGGTTCCGGATGGAGTTCGACTACGACAACGAGAGCTACCTGATGGCATCCAGGGGCTACTTCACGGACCAGATGTGGGAGGACGCAACGAACGACACGAACGTGGCCAACTGCGACCCCGCCGACAGGAAGGGGGACATCTGCCTCACCTACCTGGGCGTGGACGGGATCATCCCCGACTCGAGCTTCGGCGTCAAGGAGCCCATGCCCATGTGGCCATTCTACACGTTCGTCGTCCTGGCGGCGTTCTTCCTCTTCCTGGCGCTGATGTTCCACCTGGAGGAGAACCCCGGCACTTGGCCCTGGATGGAGCGGAAGTGGAGGCGCTTCCGCGGGCTATGGAGGCAGACGTTCCAGAAACCGAAAAGACCGAAGAAGTGAAAGCTTTATAGCCACGCCTACATAATACCCAGCCGATGAAAGAAGAGGGCACGGGGTTCCCGCGCGGCGTCGCCGTCGCATTCTACGCCTTTCTGTTAATCCTGGGGATATTCTTCTACCTCGCTTGGGGCATAATCTTCGGAAGCTGGGACGTCACCCGCCCCGAGAACGTGGGCGTCTACGCCCTCACGGTCATCCTCGTGGGGTTCGGCATAGTCGGCCTCCTGCTCTACTCCAGGCGCTAGTATGTCCTGGCCACGTACGCCGCTGTTTTCGCCGGTTTCCCGCACACGATGCAGTCGCCCTCGAACTCCTCGCCGTCGTAGAGCGTGCCGAGAACGGACATGCCCGTGACGTCCTCGATCTCGTGCCCGCAGGACTCCTCCCCGCACCAACCCATGCGGTTTATCCCGGCCTTCGCGTCCTTCAGCTCCTCGATCGGGAGGATGCCCTTCGCAAGCTCGTCCGAAGCGCGGTCCCACAGCTCCTTCTGGATGTCCTCCAGGAGCCTCTGGACCGTCACTGTCAAATCTCCCTGCGGTACCGCCTCCTTCTTCATGCTGTGCCTCTGCACAAGAGTCACGGTGCCGTCCTTCATCTCGTTCGAGCCGAACTCGATCCTGAGCGGGACTCCCTTCCTCTCCCACTCGTAGAACTTCGCGCCGGGCCTTATGTCGCGGTCATCGACGTCCGTGCGGACACCGCATCCGAGGAGCTGCATGTTCAGGTCCCTCGCGGCCATCAGTATCTCCTCCTGCGAGCCCTTCTCCGGGATGGGCACGACTATCGCCTGGATCGGCGCTATCTTCGGCGGGAGGATCACCCCGCGGTCGTCCCCGTGTATCTCGATGACACCGCCGAGGAGCCGCTCGGAGAGCCCGAAGGTCGTCTGGTGCACGTACTTGTGCTCCCCGCTCTCGTCCTCGTACTTGATGTCGTATGCCCGCGAGAAGTTGTCCTTGTACTGGTGGATCCCGCCGTTCTGGATCGCCCTGCCCGTCGGCATGAGCGAGTCCACGGCCACCGTGTAGTCCGCACCCGCGAACTTGTCCCAGTCCGGGCGCTTCATCTTCAGGTAGGGGACGCAGAACGTCCGCGCGAGGCTGTCCATTATCTCGAGGTTCTCCTTGATCTGGTCCTCGGCCTCCTCGTACGTCGCGTGGCACGTGTGCGACTCGAAGAAGTGTATCTCCCGCACGCGGATGAACGTCCTCGTCTGCTTTGTCTCGTAGCGGTAGACCTCGACTATCTGGTACGTCTTCAGCGGGAGGTCGGCGTGCGACCTTATCCACAGGTTGAACATCGGGTACATCGCCGTCTCGCTCGTCGGCCTGAGCAGCAGGCGGACATCGAGCGGGTTGAGCCCGGCGTGCGTTATCCAGTAGACGCCCTCCTCGAAGCCCTTTATGTGCTGGGCCTCCTTGGCGAACTCCCCCTCGGGAACGAGCACGGGGAAGTGGACCTCGCCGTGGTCCGTCCTGTCAAGCTCGGCGCGGATGAACCCGTCCATGCGGGTCATGATCTTCCAGCCGTAGGGCGTCCAGACGTTCATCCCCTTTATCGGGTACCGCTTGTCGCAGATCTCCGCGTTCTGGATGACCTCGTCGTACCACTCGCTGAACTCGTCTCTCTTTCTCATGGGCTTCCCTCACAAAGCGTACGCTGTTTAAATGGATTTTGGTGCGGGTCCGAAATATGGGAGAGGTGTGGGGCTAGACCTTAGCTCCACACATGAAGCACTCTGCGTCGTCGGCTGCTAGGACCGTCCCGCAGTTGGCGCACTCCTTCATATCGGCGCCCTCCTCCTTGGCCTCCTCGGCCGCGGCGGGAGCCGCTTCGGGTTCTTCCTCGGGCGGCGGAATCTCTTCCTCCTCCTCGACCGGAGCTTCCTCTTCCTCCTCTGGCTTCTTCCTCTTCGCCAGCAGGATGATGACGAGGATCACGATGATTATGATGATGAGGAGTATCCACCAGTACTGGCTGAGGAAGTCCAGCTCCTCCTTCTCAGTCACAGTTATGGTTAGTGTGACTGTGTCGGAGAGCAGGCCATCGGAGACCGTGAGGATCACCGTGTAGGTGTCCGCTGTGGAGTAGCTGTGAGAGGCTGTTTCAGTGGTACCGGCGGCAGTTCCATCTCCCCAATTCCAGGAGAATGTCAGCGGGTCATCATCCGGGTCGGACGAGCCGGTTCCGTCGAAGTTGATCGTCTGTCCCTCTTCGGCCTCTGTCCGGTCTGCTGTTGCGACTGCATCCGGCGCCAGATTGTCGGGTGCGGCGGTCGTGAAGGCCCAGATGACCGAGCACACAGGCAGCTCCCAACCGTCATCGGCGCAAACCTTCCAATAGTAGCCTGTTGACTCTGTGAGTGCTGTAGTTATGGTTACTTCCGTATCTGTCGTCGTCCCCTCCTGAAGGAATGGTGTGGTGACCGTTGTCTCGTTGTCGAGATACCAGTAGTAGGATATCTCATCGCCGTTGGGGTCAACAACAGCGGACCAGTTCAGAAGAGGCGTTGTCGGGACATCCACGGCGTTGTTCGCTGGATCATCAAGCTGTGGTGCGGGTGGTGGGGCGCTCATATTGAACGCAAGCTCAGACCAGCCACTCCATTCAATGCCATCGGACGCGTTCACCCTGAAGTAGTAGGATTCTCCCAGTACGAGCGTTGTGCCAGCGTAGGTCGTTGTGTTGACGGAAGTCGTGTCCGAGTCGCTCCACATCTGAGTACCTGTCCCATCGGGGTCTGTCCAGACCTCGACCGCGTACTCAGCCTGTGAATCGCCGTCGGGATCCGTGAATGTCCAGTTGAAGGTCGGCTGGCTAACTATTATGTGCATGCGGTCATCAACATCGGCGACCATGAATCCCTCGACCATGAGGTCTGTTGGCAGGTCGGGCGGAGTGTTCGCGCAGAAACCGAAGTCATTGCTCCAGGGAGAGTATTCCCAACTGTCCGTTGCGCGGACATGCCACACGTAGCACTTGCCACCTTCTGTGGTGAAGGACGCGGAAGTCGTTCCTGCTGTGGTTTCGCTCCAGACTGGCGAACCGTCAGTCTCGTTCACCTCAACTTCGTAGTCGATGGCGTCGGCGTCAGCATCCGTAGATGGATCCCATCCCACTGTCTGGGTCGCGGAGGGCACCAAGACCGCTCCGTCAGCTGGAGTCGTCGGCGTGGGTACAGTCGGCGGGCAGTTCATGGCGAACATTATCTCCGACCAGTCCGCGGAGTCAGCCCACAAGTGCTTGTCGTCAGCTGTGAGAACGCCGAAGTAGTACGTCTCGCAGGGCTGGGGGTTTATCCCACCGCCAAAGACGATTGATTCCATCATATAGGCCTGTGGCGCCGGGTCCCAGATGACTGTGCCAGTTCCCCCTGGACCAGTCGAGACAATCACGTCGATGTCTCCCTGCGTGTCGCCAACGTCTGGATCGTTGAACGTCCAGCTGAAGGTTGGCGTCGGGTTCAGCAGATGTGTGATCTCCGGAGCGGCAGTGAATGTGTCAACCGCGAGGTCCGTCGCAGCTGTTGGCGGCTGGTTCGGAACCTCG
>JAJISE010000014.1 GCA_022848865.1 Candidatus Thermoplasmatota archaeon
GTCCAGATGGCGTCTTCGCGGCGGCAAGGCTCGTGACCATGGTCGCTCGCAGACCGCTGTCGGAGCTGGTCGAGAGCATCCCGAGATACCCCCTCATCGAAGAATCGGTCTCTTTCGCACAGTCAAGAAAGCGTGACATCCTCTCCAAGCTGAAGGAGGAGGTCGAGGGCGTCGAGTGCGCGTCGCTGAACACCATCGACGGTTGGCGGCTCGAGTTCGAGGACGGATGGGTCCTGGTCCGGCCGAGCGGCACGGAGCCGAAGATAAGAATCACAGCAGAAGCCAGGGAAGATGAGAGAGCAAAAGAAATATACAACTCGATGATTTCTCTCGTAGAGGAAGTGGTCGCTTGAAGGCGTACATTCTGGCTGCAGGTGAGGGCACGAGAATGAGGCCCCTCACGGCGAACATCCCAAAACCCCTGTTGCCCGTGGCGGGAAAGCCATTCATCGTTCACACGATCGGGGCGCTCAAGAAGGCAGGAATCAAGGAGGCTACGATTCTCATCGGTTGGCGGGGAATGCGGGTTAGGGAATTCCTCAAGGACGGAAAGGACCTCGGCATCAAAATAACGTACGAAGAGCAGGAAAAGAGGCTCGGAACCGCCCACGCCATTGGGCTCGCCAAGAAGCACATGAAGAGCAAGTTCTTGGCCCTCAACGGGGACATAATCCTCCCGCCGAAGTCGCTCAAGGCCCTTATGGAGTTCTCCCGAGGGAAAGGAAACGTCGTGGGCCTCACGAGCGTGGAGGATCCCAGCAATTTCGGGGTAGTGGACCTGAAGGGAGACATCATCCAGGGGATAGAGGAGAAGCCCGCTAGGCCGAAGTCCAAGCTCATCAACGCCGGGGCCTATGTCTTCCAGCCAGCGATCTTCGATGCGATATCCAAGACGAAGAAATCTCCCCGAGGGGAGTATGAGATAACGGATTCTCTGAAGATACTCATGAAGAAGAAGGTGTACGGCTTCCCCCTCCCCGGTGACTGGATCGATGTTGGGAGACCATGGGACCTTCTCAAAGCAAACGGCATCCTCATGAAGGATACGAGGTCAAAGACCGAGGGAAAGGTGGACAGGAACGTCGTCATTGAGGGGCAGGTCCTGATTGGCAAGGGAACCAGGGTGAGGAGCGGAACTACGATCCTGGGACCCGTAGTGATAGGAAGGGATTGCAGCATCGGCCCGAACTCCTTCATCCGAGGAAGCAGCTACGTCGGTGACAGATGCAAGGTTGGGGCCAGTTCTGAAGTGAAGAACTCGATAATCATGAACGAGACACACATCCCCCATCACAACTACGTCGGCGACAGCATCATCGGGGAGAGATGCAATCTGGGCTCAGGCACGAAGATAGCCAATCTCCGATTGGACGAGGGCACCATCAGAATATTCGTGAAGGGGGAGAAGGTGGATACCGGTCTGAGGAAGCTCGGCGTGATAATGGGTGACGACGTCAAGACCGGGATAAACGCCTCTATCGATTCTGGAACGATAATCGGCGAAGACTCCTACATAGGTCCTGGAGCCCTCGCTGGAGGCTTCATATCTTCGGACAGCAGGATACACTGAGGGCAATGAAAGTTCTGCAGGTCGCTCCGTATTTCCACCCACATATCGGGGGAGTCGAGTCACATGTTCTTGACCTCTCCAGAAAGCTCGTTGAGCTCGGTCTCGAGGTCGAGATCGTCACCAGCATGTATGAGAAGATGAAGGACAAAGAGAGCGTCTTCGGACTGGACGTTGTACGGCTGAAGCCCGCTGCCTTGTGGTGGAAAACGCCGGTCACATTCAAGCTGCGGGCGTACGTCTCCTCGAGCGATGCCGACATAGTCCATGCCCACAGCCCTCCTCCTCTGGACTCCTACTTCGCCGCGAGAGCGTGCAAGTCCTCCCAGAAACCCTTTGTCATCACCTACCATTGTGACCTAGAGATCCCGGGGGTGCTCGGGCCGTCTATTGTCTGGATGTACGAGAGGACCTTCGGCTCCTTCACAGTGAGCTCCGCTGACAAGATCATTGTCACCACGGGCACTTACGCGGCGACATCCAGGAGTGTTTGGAATTATCTACCAGTCGTCATCCCGAACGCGGTGGACAAACAGATGTTCAATCCATCTGTCGATGGGTCAGGGATTAGGGAAAGGCACAACATCGGAAGCGATGAGGGGATGGTGCTGTTCGTGGGGAGGCTTGTGAGCCACAAGGGGATCGAGCACCTCCTGGACGCGGCGGAGCACATCCCACATGCCAAGTTCGTCATCGTGGGAGGAGGGGAGTTCGCGGAGGACCTCAAGAGGCGACACCCCGCAGGTTCTGGTGGGAATGTGATATTCACCGGAAGGGTCCCGTACGCCGATCTTCCGAAGTACTACGCGGCCTGCGACATCTCCGTACTTCCCTCCGTTTCCAGGCTGGAGGCGTTCGGCATTGCCGCGCTCGAGGGAATGGCCTCTGGAAGACCCGTGGTCGTCAGTGACATTCCAGGTGTCAGGGAAGTGATAACAGACGGGGAGGATGGGTTGCTGTGCGAGCCGATGAACCCCGAGGATCTGGCCCAGAAGATCACTACCCTCCTTGAGAACGATGCGAGGCGCGAGAGTATGGGATCGAAGGGCAGAGAGAAGGTCGAGAAGTACTTCAACATCGAGAGGGTCGCCAAGAATCTGGTAGAGGTCTATGACTCACTTGTCTAGTCGACTACTTCCAGATTGATGGGCTCCCCGTACAGATCAAAGGCCCGCCAGGAATCCTTGTTGAAAGGGACGCCAGTTATTATATGGATGTACCCGAACCTCTGGAAGAAAGCTATGTCCGCTCCGGAGGGGCTTATGCTTCCTGATGGATGGGAGTGCGCCGTCCCGACAACCGTGAAATCAATGGGGAGCATGTGCAACTGGAATATGGCCGACCTCGAGCCAGATATGGTTCCGGGGAGCAGCATGATCTCCGTGACGACTCCCTCCTCCGCCCTGAGGATGGCCCCGAACTCGTTTGGATGGACATCCCTCGAAGCCTCAAGAATCATCTCAATGGTCTCTCTCTTGATCGCCCTAGCCCTCTTCCTTTTGAGCGGCATCACTGCACCATCAGCTTCTCTCTGATTCTTTCGTAGAAGTCCTCGTGGAAGCGTACGAACCTGGCCTTGTTCTCCGATACCCCAATCCTGACCTCCTCATCACCGTTCAGGTCGAACTCCACTTGACCATCGAGGACCAGCTTGCACGGTTTGGGCTCGGGGATGCGCAGCGAGACCTCGCTCTGAGCGGGGACTATTAGCGGTCTGACGGAGAGTTTGAACGGGGCGATGGGAACCACGACGATCGCCTCGACCCTCGGGTCAATGATGGGTCCACCAGCGCTCATTGCGTAGCAGGTGGAACCTGTGGGGGTGGCGATAATGACCGCGTCCGCCCTGATGTTCTCGGCGGGCTGTCCATCGATTTCTATCGAAAAGGTCCGCATCTTCGCAATGTGCGCCGTGTTCAGAACCGCTTCGTTCGTGCAGTCCGGAACGCGTTCTCCATTGACCTGGGTCTTCAGCTTCAACCTCTCGTCGATCTCGTAGTCCCCATTGACTATCTTGTCAAGCCCCTTCTCGATTTCATCCACACGAACCTCTGTCAGGAATCCCAGGACACCGGCGTTGATGCCGAATATCGGAGAGGAATTCCTCTGAAGCGTGGAGAGAATGGTCCCGTCCCCGCCGATTGCGACCACGACATCCGCATCTATCTCCTCCAAGGGAGAACCTTCCCGCCCGATCTTCTTCGCCAGACCCACGTCCAACAGTACATCGTGCTCCGGCTCTAGATAATCCAGGACGCGTTTCGACAAAGCGATTCTCCGCTCGATCTCAGGATTGCATGAAACACCAAACCTCATCCCAGAACCTCCAACACATTCTCATCTCCTATGACCATGAGATTCGACCTTGACGAGATGTCGAAGTCCATCTCCAGTCTCCGGCCCTCCAGATCGAGGACCTCCCCGCCAGCTTCTCTAACGATGAGCGCGCCCGCCGCGATATCGATTATCCTCAGCATGGCGCTGCAATCCACGTAGTACAGGTCGGCTTGGCCGCTGGCGATGTAGCACATCTCAAGGGAAGCGGCTCCAAAGGAGCGTGCACGTCTGGCCTTCGCCGCTATCTCAAACGAGCGGGGATGGGCGAGTTTCCCGATGTAGACTATGAAGAGGGACTTATCCGGGTCGAAACCCGCCGTCCTGATTCTCTCGCCATTCAGGAACGCACCCTTGCCCTTCTCAGCATAGTACGCATCGTCACCCGTCAGGCTTCTCACGAGTCCGTACCTCACATCGGAGAGACAGCTCTCGCCAACAGCCATGGAGATCGAATAGAACGGCGTACCCTGCAGGGCGTTGAACGTTCCATCCACCGGGTCGAGAACGAGGGTCATGTCGGCCCCGTTGTCGACGAATTCCGACTCCTCGCTCAGTATGTTCAGGGGGACATTCTCCCGCTGGACCTTCTCAATGACCACCCTCTCGGCGATCTCATCTATCCCGGACGTGGGCGTCCCGTCCGCACCCATTCCAATTTGCCTCGAGAAATCCGCTCCTGAGGATGACCTTAGTGTCCTGTAGACCTCCTCGGCTGTCTCGAAAAGGAACTCCTTCACATTCTCTGTAATCGATTCCATCCTTAAATCATTAGTCCTGCAACCGAGCGGCACGCAGCTTTTTGACTCAGGTCAACGCCGGGTTGCGTTTCATTAGGTTTATATAGAAGAACAAACATAGCAACCTGGAAATCATCTAGAATGGGGTGAGAAATAATGATGACAGGAACTACACCAGTGCTGGTGTTGAAAGAAGGAACAAGAAGAGAAAGGGGAAAGGGAGCTCAGCTCAACAACATCGCCGCTGCCAAAGCTGTGGCGGATGCAGTCCGCTCAAGTCTAGGCCCGCGGGGGATGGACAAGATGCTCGTGGACGGCATGGGCGACGTCGTCATCACCAACGACGGTGTGACGATACTGAAGGAGATCGACATCGAGCACCCGGCGGCCAAGATGCTCGTGGAAGTGGCGAAGACGCAGGACCAAGAAGTCGGAGATGGGACCACGACCGCAGTGATTCTGGCGGGCGAGCTGCTGAAGAAGTCAGAGGACATGATTGACCAGAACGTCCACCCGACCATAATCGCTGGAGGATACAGGATAGCCGCGGACAAGTCGGTCGAGGCCCTCTCCAAGATCGCGGAGAAGATCGACATCAAGGACAAGAAGCAACTGAGAGAGATCGCGGCCACGGCGATGATTAGCAAGAGCGTTGGGTCACACCGAGATATGCTTGCCGACATCGCTGTCAAGGCGGTCACGATGGTCGCAGAGAAGACAGAGGACGGAAGATGGGTGATAGACGATGACAACATCCAGATCACCAAGAAGCAGGGCGCCGGGATCGCCGATTCAGAGCTGATTCCCGGGATAATCGTCGACAAGGAGAGGGTTCATCCCGGCATGCCGAGGAGCGTGAAGAAAGCGAAGATCGCGCTGCTCGATTCAGCGATGGAAGTCAAGAAGACGGAGATTGACGCGAAGATTGAGATCACCGATCCGTCGCAACTCCAGGCATTCCTGAATGAAGAGGAGAAGATGCTGAAGGGCATGGTGGCCAGGGTCAGGAAGTCCGGAGCGAATGTCCTCTTCTGTCAGAAGGGCATCGATGACCTTGTCCAGCACTACCTGTCCAAAGAGGGGATATACACTCTGCGCAGGGTCAAGAAGTCGGACATGGAGAAACTCGCCAAGGCGACCGGTGCAACAATCGTCTCGAAAATCGATGAGCTCAGAAAGGGAGATCTTGGCTCGGCGAGCGAGGTCTACGAGAATAAGATAGGCGACGATGAGATGACCTTCGTGACCGGATGCCGGAACCCGAAGGCGGTATCTGTCCTTCTCCGAGGCGGGACCGAACACGTCGTCGATGAGCTTGACAGGTCCTTCGAGGATGCCATTAGCGTCGTCGGAGTGGCGATTGAGGACGGGAAGATGGTAACGGGCGGAGGTTCTGCGGCGACCGAGATTGCGCTTGCACTGAGGGAATACGCGGCCTCCGTAGGCGGAAGGGAGCAGATTGCAATTGACGCCTTTGCCGATGCGATTGAGGTAATTCCGAGGACGCTCGCCGAAAACGCAGGTATGGACCCGATAGACACTCTGATCGACATGAGGAAGGAGCATAAGAAGGGAAAGAAGACATTCGGAGTGAACGTCTTCACAGGAAAACTCGCCGATATGCGAAAGGGAAACGTCATAGAGCCGATTCGCGTCGGAACTCAGGCGATCCAGTCAGCGACTGATGCCGCTGTGATGATCCTGAGGATTGATGACGTCATCGCATCGAAGGGAACCGGGGCCTCCATGCCGGGAGGACCAGGCGGAGAGGACGACGAGTACTAGCCCCGCTGCGTACCTTTCACTGGCTCGAAAACTAGAAGGAGCAGCCTAGATGCCAAGCCCGGCTGAGAAGTCCAAGCAGCAGAGTACGAGAGTGCTGCAGTCGAAGATTACCAAGCTCAAGAGGGACCTCAAGAAGCAGACGGAAGATGCCGAGGAATCGCAGTCGAAACTCGTCTATCTCCAGGCCGAGTTCGAGAACCTCAAGAAGCGAGGCGACAGGGAGAAAGAGGAGTTCACGAGACATGCGAACAGACAGCTCTTCGAGAAGCTTCTGCCAGTACTGGATGACCTGGACTCCGCCATCAGCTCTATGGATGAGTGCGACACTGAGTCAGCTCAGGGGATCGGAATGATAAGAACCAACTTTCTCGACTTGCTCAAGAGCGAAGGCCTGGAAGAGATGGAGTGTTTGGGAGAAGCCGTGGACCCGTACAAGCACGAGGTCGTTCACACAGTGTCGGACGATTCCGCGGAGGACAATACCGTGGCAGAGGTTGTCCAGAAAGGGTACGTTCACGGTCACAGGGTGATTAGGCCGTCAAAGGTCATTGCCGTTAAGAACACGGGGGAATGAGATGGCGAAGATAATTGGTGTTGATTTAGGGACAACAAATTCCGAAGCAGCATATCTGGAAGCGGGAAGACCGAAGATCATCCCCAGCGCTGAGGGGAGCACTTTCGGAGGGAAGATGTTCCCTTCCGTTGTGGCCTTCACTGAGGATGGCGAGAGAATAATCGGGGAACCCGCGAAGAGACAAGCGGTTCTCAATCCAGAACGCACGGTGATGAGAATAAAGAGGAAGATGGGAACCGACCACAAGATCAAGATCGACGATAAGGAATTCACGCCGCAACAGATCTCGGCGATGATTCTCCAGAAAATCAAGACGGACGCTGAGGCTTTCCTCGGGGAAGAGGTGAAACAGGCAGTCATAACCGTCCCCGCGTACTTCAACGACAACCAGAGGACCGCCACAAAGGACGCTGGTGAGATCGCGGGCCTGGAGGTTTTGCGACTGATTAACGAACCCACCGCCGCCTCTCTTGCCTACGGCCTCGACAAGGCCGGTGAGCAGAAGCTCCTCGTTCTCGACCTGGGAGGAGGAACGTTCGACGTGACCGTGATGGAGATCGGCGATGGAGTCTTTGAGGTCGTGTCCACAAGCGGAGACACTCAACTCGGTGGCACAGACATGGATGACGAGATCATCGATTGGGTTCTCGACAGCTTCAAGAAGCAGGAAGGCATCGATCTCTCAGAGGACAGAAACGCACGGCAGAGAGCCCGTGACGCGTGTGAGAGGGCCAAGATCGAGCTGAGCAGCACTCTCACGACGACGATCAACCTCCCTTTTATCGCTCAGAAGGACGATAAACCCAGGCATCTGGAGATCAAGCTCACAAGGGCGAAGCTGGAAGAGCTCGTGGAACCTGTCCTGAAGAGGTGCGAAGCTCCCATTCGACAGGTTCTGAAGGATGCGAAGCTTGATCCGGGAGACATTGGAAAGATTATCCTTGTGGGTGGTCCGACGAGAATGCCCGTTGTTCGCGAGCGGTTCGAGAAGATTCTGGGCAAGAAGGCGGAAAGAGGTGTGGACCCCATGCAGTGCGTTGCGATGGGCGCGGCCATTCAGGCAGGGATCCTCGCGGGCGAGGTCAAGGACCTGGTTCTGCTCGATGTCACTCCTCTCTCACTCGGACTTGAGACGCTCGGAGCGGTCACGACCCGCCTGGTGGAGAGGAACACAACGATTCCGACCAAGAAAACGCAGATATTCACGACGGCTGCTGACGGACAGACCAGCGTCGAAATCCACGTTCTTCAAGGTGAGAGGGAAATGGCCGCCGACAACACAACCCTCGGGAGATTTCACCTCATCGGCATCCCGCCGGCTCCGAGAGGCATCCCTCAGGTAGAGGTCTCATTCGACATCGACGCAAACGGCATACTCAACGTCTCGGCGAAGGATCTCGGAACCGGGAAGGAACAGCAGATAACCATAACCGCATCTACGAAGCTCTCGCAGGAAAAGATAGACGAGGCGACGAAGGAGGCCGAGAAGTACGGCGAGGAGGATGCGAAGAAGAGGGCGGCCGTAGAGGCCAGGAACCAAGCCGATTCCCTCGTGTATGCCACGGAAAAGACCCTCAAGGAGATGGGTGACAAGCTGAGTGATGGCACCAAGAACGCGGTCCAAGCCGCCGTGGACGACCTCAAGAAGGCCCTCGAAGGCGACGACGTCTCGGAGATAAAGGCCAAGACAGAGAAGCTCATCGAAGAGTCACAGAAGATCGGGTCGGAGATTTACCAGCAGGCGCAGGCACAGCAAACCGCCGCTCAAACCCCATCGGCAGAGGAAGAGAAGAAGGAAGACAAGGACAACGTGGTGGACGCTGACTACAAGGTCGTCGACGAAGACTAAGGTTTAATACTCAGCCCTTTTCTTATGCCTACTGTGGCCAAGCGGGACTACTACGAAGTGCTTGGAGTTGACAAGACGGCCTCTGAGCAGGAGATCAAGAAGGCCTACAGGGGCCTCGCGAAGAAGCACCATCCGGACCTCAATAAGGATGATACGAAGGCCGCGGAAGAGAAGTTCAAGGAGATATCCGAAGCCTATGAGGTTCTAGCGGACGTGGAGAAAAGACTGGCGTACGATCGATTCGGGTTCTCTGGGGTCAAGTCACAATTCGGAAGAGGCGGGTTCACCTGGTCCGACTTCACTCACCACCGCGACATAGAGGACATATTCGGGAGGGACATCTTCAGGGACCTCTTTGGGGAGGGCATTT
Source organism: Candidatus Thermoplasmatota archaeon (assembly GCA_022848865.1). Classification (NCBI taxonomy): domain Archaea; kingdom Methanobacteriati; phylum Thermoplasmatota; species Thermoplasmatota archaeon. The sequence continues at coordinate 9,220 of JAJISE010000014.1, forward strand.
TCGACGGTCTCTTTGGCGGTCGGAGAGCGAGGAGAGGCCCGCGAAGGGGTCACGACCTCAGGATGGATGTGGAGACCGACCTGAAGGACGTGGTGAGCGGCGTGAGAATGAACCTGAAAGTACCCCACTCAACGAGGTGCAAAGAGTGCAGCGGGACCGGCGCGGAGGGGGGGAAGACAGTCACCTGCGCCCAATGCAGCGGGGCGGGCCAGATACGCAATGTCTCCCGGCAGGGATTCAGCCAGTTCATACGGATCACGACGTGTCCCATCTGCAGGGGATCAGGTTCCACATTCGACAAGCCGTGTGAGAAGTGTGGCGGAAGAGGGTCGGTTCGGAAGACGAGCTCGATAGAGGTCAACATCCCGAAAGGAGCGTACACGGGTCTCAGGCTCAGGATACTCGAGGAAGGCGAGGCTGGAGATCCCGGGGCACCTCCAGGAGACCTCTACGTGATCGTGCATGTGAGGCCGCATGAGATATTTGAGCGGGACGGCGACAATCTCTGGATGCAGGTTCCGATAACGATTTCGCAGGCGGCTCTGGGAACGAGAATCCAGGTTCCGACGATCAATGGAAAGGCCGAGCTGAAGATCCCGAGCGGCACACAGACCCACACCACCTTTCGTCTGAAGGGAAAGGGCCTGCCCCGAATCAACGGGTTCGGGCGAGGAGACGAGATGATACAGGTGGTCGTTGCAGTCCCCGGAAAGCTCACATCAGAGCAGAGAAAGCTCCTGGAGGACTTCCAGAGGCTGACAGGAGACTATACACTGTCGAAACCTCGGAAGAATTGAACGCAGCCTCTACCAAAGGAGATGGATGTTTCCTATTCTGACGTTGGAAAGCCCACATTCCTTCGCAGCCGAGTGGTACTCATCGGCGACCTTAGGACAGTGTCTTGGATGTTGGCAGACGTTGCGATGTTCTTGCTCGTGTTCTTTATGGTTCTTGCAGCCATATTGAGAGACGACTTCCATCACTGGGTACGCGTGAGCCTCGTCGCCTTCGGGGCAGTCGTACTGCTGTATTTCCTCTCGGCAGTCTATGGGGTGGGCCCCTAGGGGATGCACAGTAACGCGAGTGATTGCCATCACTAACAAAATCGTTATCTACAGCCACAGCCATGAACCCAGACGTGCGGAAGCTCATAGGAGTCTACACAGGAGATTTCGGTGTCTTCCACAATGTTCGAGAGATCCTCAAGGCTAGAGGAATCCCCTTCGTCGGCATCTCCGTTGGCGAAGAGGTCCCGGACACCGTTGGAGTCATACTCACATCCGCAGAGGAGATGGATGACATAGACTTCGAACCCAAGGTCGCCCTCGAATCGATCGAGGAAGCGATTGGGCGGGCACTCTGCCTGCTCGCTGGAAAGACCCAGTTTGAGTGGTTGACCATAGGCATCGATCCGGGACCCATGCCAGGTCTTGCAGCCATCGGGGACGGGGAGGTCCTCGAGGCTCGCACGGTCGGGTCGCCGGAGCACGTCGCCGCACTCGTGGGGGAATTGGCACGGATATACGGACCGAGGAACCTGAGAGTCCGCATCGGGCACGGAGACCCGCTGAACAGGAACAGGATAATAAACTCCCTCCTCGACGAGGACCGCTTAGTGGAAATCGTGGACGAGAAAGGGACCACGAGGAAGACGGGAAATCCTGATCTGGAAGCCGCGAAGCAGATTGCAGCTTCGAGAGGTGACCGCGTCAGGGAGAGATTTCATCTCACTCCAACGGCTGGGCAGCTCAAGGACGTTCAGAGGCTCAGCAGGATAGCTAGCGACAACAGGATAACGATTTCGACGGATTTGGCGAGGGAAGTAGCGGTCGGGAGCATCACCCTAGCCGAGGCTCTGAAGAGGCAAGATGGGTCGAAGAAAACGTAGTGCCCATCGGGACATCCACACCTCTTCTGATACTGTCAAGATAAGCTTTATAACCAAGCTCTGTCTATCAAGAAAAGTATGCCAGAAAAGGTAATGCTGAAGGTTGCTGAGGCCCCCCAATCGGACGTTGGATTGGGAAGGGCGAGGGTCGACACTCAAATAAGAGCGGCCCTCGGCATAGACGTCGGAGAGATTGTGGAGATCGTTGGAAAGAAGAGGACAGCGGCCAAGCTCTTCCGCGTGATGCAGGAGGACGAAGGCAAGGGCATAGTCCGCATTGACGGACTGGTGCGGAAGAACGCCGGTATATCGATCGGCGACAGGGTGGAGGTTACCAAGGCGGAGGTCAAGCCCGCCGAGCGGGTGATGATCGCGCCCATAATATCCGAAGGTCACAGAATCAGCTTTGGTGAGGGAATAGAGAGCTTCGTCAAGAGGGGACTTATCAAGCGGCCCGTTACGAAGGGCGACGTCGTCATCGTCCCTGGCATTGCCCTGATGGGCGGTGCCCTTCCTTTCATGGTCGTCAAGGGCGTCCCCCGCGGTATCGTCCAGATCAGTGACGACACGTCCGTCGAAATCAAGGAGGAGCCCGTGAGCGAAGCGGATATGGTCGCCCCCACCGTCAATTACGATGACATAGGCGGGCTCGGGGAGGAGCTCCTGAGGGTCAGGGAGATGATCGAGCTCCCGCTGAAGCACGCCGAGCTCTTCGAGAGGCTCGGGATCGACCCGCCAAAAGGGGTCCTTCTCTACGGGCCACCCGGAACGGGAAAGACGATGATCGCGAAAGCCGTGGCCAACGAGGCCGGCGCCTACTTCTCCTCGATTCAGGGTCCGGAGATAATGTCGAAGTACTACGGTCAGAGCGAGGAGAGGCTGAGAGAGAAGTTCGAGGAAGCGGAGAAGAACGCGCCCTCGGTCCTTTTCATCGACGAGCTCGACTCGATCGCACCGAAGCGGGAAGAGGTCACGGGCGAGGTCGAGAGGAGAGTCGTCGCTCAGTTGCTCACGCTGATGGACGGTCTGAGCGGTAGAGGGAACGTCATAGTCATTGGAGCCACGAACAGAGAGGAAGCAATCGACCCAGCGCTGAGGAGACCCGGCAGGTTCGACAGAGAGATCGAGATCGGTGTCCCGGACAGAGAGGGCAGGAAGGAGATCCTGCTGATCCACACTCGAGGCATGCCAATAGAGGGCTCGGACGAGGAAAGAGATGAGATCCTCACGGGACTGGCGGACATCACCTATGGGTTCGTTGGAGCCGACCTTGCGGCCCTAGCGAGAGAGGCGGCGATGAAGGCTCTTCGCAGATATCTCCCTGAGATCGACCTGGAGAAGCCCATCCCTTCCGAGATTCTGGAGAAGATGAGGGTCATGAAGGAGGATTTCAAGGAAGCGCTCAAGGAAGTGGAACCCAGCGCCATGAGAGAAGTGCTCGTTGAGATCCCCAGGGTCTCTTGGGATGACGTCGGCGGTCTGGTCGACGTCAAGAAGGTCCTCAAGGAGACGATAGAGCTCCCGCTCAAGGACCCCGAGGCGTTCAAGCGGATGGGGATAACCCCGCCTCGCGGCATCCTTCTGTACGGACCGCCTGGCTGTGGCAAGACCCTACTAGCGAAGGCCGTCGCAAACGAATCCAAGGCCAACTTCATATCGATCAAGGGCCCCGAGGTCATGTCGAAATGGGTGGGAGAGAGCGAGAAGGCGGTCAGGCAGATATTCAAGAAGGCGAAGCAGGTCGCTCCCGCGATCGTCTTCCTCGACGAGATCGATGCGATTGCCCCGCGGAGAGGATCCTCCACGGGAGATTCCGGCGTAACGGAGAGGCTCGTCAATCAGCTACTCACGTCGATAGACGGTCTGGAGTCTCTCGAGGGCGTTGTCATCGTCGCGGCAACGAACAGACCTGACATAGTGGACCCGGCACTGCTTCGGGCGGGGAGGTTCGGAAAGCTCGTGCTCATCCCTGTCCCGGACAGAGACGCGCGGCTCGAGATATTCAATGTCCACACGCGGGAAATGCCGTTGAAGGATGTGAATCTGGAGGAACTGGCCGATCGAACGGAGAGCTTCTCAGGGGCAGACATCGAGTCCCTGTGCCAAGAGGCGGGATTGAGTACTCTGAGGAAAGACCCGGACGCATCGGAAGTGACGATGGAGGAGTTCGAGGAGGCCCTGATGCACGTGCACCCTTCGATCGACAAGGAGACCATGGAATTCTACAAGATGATAGGAGAGGTCATCGAAAAGGGGACCATTACGAAGAAGGAAAGGCAGGACGCTCAGTCCATGTTCCGCTAGCTGTCTTCCGACGTTGGCCATCCTCTAATGCTAAATATTAGAAGGTAGATATAGGACAGGCTTAGGCCCAAGGAGGTATGGGATGAAGAGATTTGCAACAGAGCTGAGGGGAAAGACCGTTATGACGAACGATGGCCAGATCCTCGGCATGATAGAGAATTTTATTGTCGATACAAAGACGGGGAAGTTGCACGATGTTCTCGTGATTCCAGCTGAGGAGATTGAGACCCGCCTCTTCAAGACGGATCCGCAGGGGAGAATCATACTGCCCTTTACCGGCATGAAGGCTATCAAAGACGTCGTCGTGATGGACGTCGAGTAGCTATCCTGGCCGCCCGAGGAACGCTTCCACTACTTCTTTTCTATCTTCAACCTGAACTCTCAGTATCGCCTCTATCGTCGCGGCGACTGACCAGCTCTCGATGATCAGTTCCGGTGATTTCTGGAAGGTCCATTCCACCGAGCCCACTCTCATCCTATTTCAGCGTCTCCTTGACTTTCGTGGTAAGGTCAGAGATGTCCATTCCGGTCAGTGCCTTTATGAGCACAGGCGCCTGAGCGGCTATGTCGACGACGCTGCCAACGAGATCCGAAGGGCCTCTGCTGCCCATGATTATGATCTTCTCAGTGTTCTCGAGAGGTCTAGCCGCCTCAGCGACGATCTCAGGCAGCTTCTCCACTATCAGCTCCGTGACGGCAGCTCGCCCGTACTGTTCCCAAGCCTGAGCCTTCTTGGCCATCGCCTCCGCCTCGGCGAGTCCCTTTGCGCGTATGGCATATGCCTCGGCCTCACCCTTTAGCCTGATTATGTCTGCCTCGGCCGTTCCTTCCTGGCGGATCTTCTCTGCCTGTCCGAGCGCGACCTTGGAGAGTCGCTCCTTCTCGCCCTCCGCGATGAGTATGAGCTTCTGCTTCTCACCCTCGGATGTGATTATCGCCCTCCTCTTCTCGCCGTCTGCCTCTGCTGCCACTGCATCTGCACGAGCCCTTGCGGGAACCACTTGCTCCGCGGTCTGCTCCTGCTCCCTTCTCCGGACCTCCTGCATCATGACCTCGACCTGCTTCTCCTTGTCCTTGATGTCGACTATCCTCTCCTCCACGACGAGCTCCTGCCTCCTGGTGGCGTCCTGTATCGAGAACGATATCTCTCTGTTGGCTCTCTCCCTTTCAACCTCCGCCTCCGCCTTCTGGCGGGTGATATCCCTGTCCCTGTGGTAGATCGCAACCTTGGCTTCCGCACCGGCATTCGCCTGCTCACCTTCCATCGCTGCTTTGGCTTCCTGGATGGTCGCCTCCCTGTTCGCATTGGCCTTGCCTACGCGCGCATCTCTCTTGACCTCTTCCGTCTTCTTCACACCTAGCGCGTCAAGGTAGCCGTGCTCATCCTCGAGATCCCTGATTACAAAGGAGCGGATGTCGATTCCCATGTTCTTCAGATCCGCGGCAGCCATGGTCTGAATCTGGCTCGATATCGCGTCTCTGTCACTGTTGATTAGTTCCACAGTGAGAGTCGCACAGACACCTCTGACGTGTCCCTCGAGAGTCTTCATGGCTATCTCGTTGATCTCCGAGTCTGACTTGTGCAGAAGATGCTCAGCGGCTGTATCCATGGTTGCCGGATCGCTCGAAACCTTGACCTGCGCAACCGTCTTGATGTTGACCTTTGCGCCGCTCCGCGCAACGTCTGTCACAATGTCGTTCACGTTGACATCGAGGGTTCGGACATCGAGCGGAAGGAACTCATAGGACTCAATGATGGGCACTATGAATTTCGCCCCGCCTGAAATCACCTGGTATCCCTTCTTGCCAATCTGCTTCCTCCCATACACGACCATGGCCCTGTCTGGCGGGACCTTCTTGTATCTCCAAGAATAGAGAAGGATGGGTGCGAAGACCCCCGCTAGTATGGCCAGTACCGCTATCAGCAATATTACTTCTTCTTCCATCTACAAACCTCCCCGTTTCATCATCTCTTGACTCTTACGCTGTGACCCACCACCGCCTCGATTGTCACTGCGGCGTCCGTGGGAATGGCCTCATCGGCAATGGCGGGCAATAGTGTTCGGCCTCTCTCGGCTGTCACCACAACGACCTGACCAGTTCTTCCGGGTTTGATCGCCACCGAGACAATCCCCTTCTCTCCCACAAGGTCCTTTGGATGCACGACGGTCGTTGTCTGAGTCTTCACGAATACCCTCACGACGACCACGTACATGATGCCCGCCGTCATCACGCTCACCATCATTGCTATGAACGGGATGATGAAGGAGTCCCAACCCTGCTGCTCGAGCACCGCGCCGACGCCTCCGAATGTCGTTCCGAAGGCGAGCACGATCGGAAGGCTCAGCGGACTGATACCCGCTCCCGTGAAGTCGCCGTGCCCCACATCCCCCTCGAACCCTCCAAGGTCAAGGTCAGGGCCTTCGACATCGAAGTCCCCGCCAGCATCGAAGTCTCCTCCCGTGAACCCGCCCATTGCCACAGTTACGATTAGCAGGATCGCGCATATTATTGCAATCAACAGATAGATGCTTATGCCGTCCACGAAACCACCTCATTACTCCAGAAAGTCCTCCAGTCTCTTACCCGTCTCCTTCCAATCGGTCGTAATTCTCTTCTGTGCCTCTTTCTTTGGAAGCCTCAAAGCCTCATACTCGTGATCCTCTGACGCCCCTTGCTCCTCGGTGCGGTCCATTCCCCCCGAGCCTTCGGGGAGTCTCAATCCACAATGGCTGCAGTAGGTGTCGGAACCCGTGATCGGATATCCGCAGTAGTGACAGAACCTCCGCCTGACCTTCGCCTTCTTCTTGGGCTTCTTGGTCGCCTTCTTCTTCGGTTCCGTCTCAAAGACGGCGTCACATTCGTCACATTCCGTGGCCATAGGATTGACCAACGCTCCGCAGGATGAGCAGACATAGCCGCGGAAAATGATTCCTCTCTTCCCGAAACCGAGATCTCTGTTGAGGTCGAAGCCCAGATCCCTGTCAAGGTCGAAATGCAGGTCCCTGTCAAGATCGAAATGAAGATCTCTATCGTAGTCGAAATGTAGATTGCGGTCCAGATCGAAATTGAGCAGCTTCGTGTCATCCCCCCTAACTGGATGCGATTTTTCAAATGAGCTACAGGAATATAAGCGTTGCGGGGAGTTCAGATGACACTCTCTGACATTTTATATATCTCTCCCCGCATACAGCTTTTCATCCCTATCAACTCGAGGAGGGTGGGTTTTGTCTGATGAGCAGAAAGATGCGATATTGAAGAGAATGGAAGACGAGAGCGTCAAGTTCGTCCTAATCCAGTTCATGGACATTCTGGGAATCGTCAAGAGCATCACTCTCCCAGGCAACCAGCTTGAGAGAGCCCTGGACAACGGCGTCGTCTTCGATGGGTCCTCCATTGTCGGGTATGCCACAATCGAGGAATCGGACATGAGAGCCCTTCCCGATCCCTCCACATTCCGCATACTGCCTTGGACGTCAGGAGACACGAAGTGCGCGGGCATCGTGTGCAACATACACGAGGCGAGTGGCGACAGGTTCAGCGGTGATCCGCGATACGTGCTCGAGATGATGATGGAAAAGGCGGCCGAAGACGGACACATTTTCAACACGGGTCCAGAGTACGAGTTCTTCCTCTTCAAGATAGATGAGAACGGAAACCCAACAACAACCCCCGGTGATGCTGGCGGATACTTCGACCTTCTCCCTCTCGATGAGGGCGATATGGTCCGGAAGAAGACCACTCACCTTCTGAATGCGCTCGGTTACGAAGTCGAAGCCTCGCATCACGAGGTCGCTCCTGGTCAGCACGAGATAGACCTGAGGTACACCGACGCGATGACCTCGGCCGACAGGGTCCTGACCCTCAAGAACGCGATCAGGACGGTGGCCCTCGAGCACAGGCTTCACGCCACGTTCATGCCAAAGCCGATATTCGGAATCAACGGAAGTGGGATGCACACACATCAGTCCCTGATAACGAAGGACGGAGAGAACGCGTTCTACGACCCCGATGGTGAGTACGAGCTCAGCGACACCGCCCGCTGGTTTCTCGGCGGGGCTCTTGCTCATGCGCGGGAGACGTGCGCGATTCTCGCCTCCTGGACGAACTCCTACAAGAGGCTCGTTCCAGGATACGAGGCCCCCGTTCACGTGTCGTGGGCGAACCGGAACCGGAGCGCACTCATACGCGTCCCACCAGACAGGGAGATGAAAACGAGGATAGAAGTCAGGAATCCCGACCCCGCGGGCAACCCATATCTGCAGTACGCGGTCATGCTCGCGGCGGGCCTTCACGGTATCGAGAAGAAGATCGAACCCCCCGGTCCCGTTGAGGTGGACATTTACAGGCTTCCCTCCAAGGAGAGGCAGAGACTCGGCATTGGCTCCCTGCCCGCGAACCTGGAGGAAGCACTCGACGAACTCGAGGGTAGCGACCTGATGAGGGAGACGCTCGGTGCGCACATAATGACGCATTTCCTGTACATCAAAAGAGGTGAATGGGACAAGTACAGGACGCAGGTCACCGAGTGGGAGACAGAGAACTTCCTCAGGATCCTCTGATCTCAAGTGCCATCTGCTTCGGTCTGTCTATCCTCTAGTTGTATACATCTGTCCGAATTACGCAGGCGAGGGTTTTTCCAGCCCGCCTGGCGGGAGTATCCTGAGAACCTCTTCGATCGGAACATTGTAGTGCTCACTCAAGTCTTTGGCGACCTTGTTCGCGCTCTCCTTTCCGGGTGTGAAAATGAAGACGGACTCCGAGTGGTGCTTGACAGCCTCTGGCGGCCCGCAAACGATCTTCCTGGCTCCTTCGTAGCTGATCTCTCCCACGGCAACCTCGAGCGGGAGCTTGTGAACGTAGTTCCTCCTGCCCCTGATCATGAACCCTCCTCTCGGTAGATACTCCCCGCTCTCGGCTCGCTTACTCACCTGTTCAGGGTTCACCCAGTAGGCGGACCCGGACGCCAGGCCCTTTGACCACGCCTTCGAGAAGCTGAGAGCGAACTGACACGTCTCCCTGAGCGTATCCTCGCCCGCCTCGGAACCCTTTTTCACGACAATGCTCGGCGCGCCCGACATGTCTGCGTGCGCGTACCTGTCCCCCGGCTCGAGATGCTTCTTGACGACCTTCTCATTGCTCTTCGCGTCTCTCCCGCCAAGGACAAGGAATCCCTCACTGGACAAGAACCATCGGAACCTGTCCACCCACAACCTCTTCGTCGGCTCGCGCTTCTCGACCTCTTTCACCCTCTTCTTCTCGGCGAGCTCCAGTTCTCTCCCTGTCTCCTCGATCCTCAGTCTGAGGCTCTGGATCTTTGATTTAGCGGTCTTCTCCCTCACATAGTATCGCTGGGCATTGGCGTTCAGATCCTCTTGGTAGTGAATCTCGATTTCCCTGTCCTCCACTCTGATCACTGCTGCCTTCTTCTTCGGATCTCTCGACAAGAGCTCGACCCCGTCCGGAGCCTCCTCTGAACGCAGGGTCTGGATGGTCGCATCCACCAACTCATAATGGGTGTAAATGAACTCCGCAATCTCATGAGATTCCACGGCCTTCTCCTGGTTCTTCTGCAGAGCCTCTTCCTGTTGCGCTCTCCTTCTTTCGAGTTTCGCGATCCGCTCATCCTTCTTGACCTCCTTGGGCTGGCCTGCAAGGTGCTCCGAAATGGCCTGACTGAAGGTCTCTCGCTCTTCCTGCCTCAGATTCTCGTACTTCTTGAGCCTGACCGGAACAACGTCCGCAGGAACGCCCTCCTCGAAGACGATCCTCGGAGCGGGGTGCGAGATCTCATCCAGAAGCTCACTGAGGGCGGCAAGCAAGGGGTCCGCTGTCTCCTTCTCGAGATCTTTGGCGGGAGCACTCTTGTCCACGCCCGTGCGATGGCACAGCTCCTCCGCATACACACCTCCCAGATTCAGGTCGACCGCCAAGGCTCTGACCAAGTCCTTCTCGGAGGATGTGATAATCGAGAGGATCTCCTCCTGGCTCAACCTCGGGACGTCCGTTCTCTCGGGGGGGAAGCTGTACTCTCTGTGGGCTCGCATTTCCCTCCCGCTCCAGGACTTCGAGTGCAGAGGTTGCAGGATCATTCCGTCCTTGATGAGAACAACATTGCCCTTGCCGAACATCTCCAGGACCAGTTGGAACTCGCCCCTCCTGTCGATCACGAACTCGACTATCCTGTCGAACTTGCGCTGTTGGATCCGGATGATCTTCCCGTTGATGAGGTATTTCCTCAGGAACATACCGTATGACAGGGTCTTTCCAGGAGGCTCGGCGGCGGGATCCAAGTAAATCCATTTCCCCAATTCAACGATCAAGTTCTCCTTGCCGTTGCCCGGGATGTTGAACCTGAAGTGCAGACGATTCGTCTGGGGCTGGTAGATCTTTTCGACATAGCTGCCGATGAGCTTCTGGAGCTCAGCAGACATGGCCATAATGTCGAAGCTGGTCATCTCCTTCTTCATTGTCGCTCAAAACGTGGAACACCTACTTAAACATCGCAATCGTTAATAACTCAAACAAGATAGTGGAACTCGCGCCGTTGTGGCTTAGTGGTATAGCGACACCTTGGTAAGGTGTAGGTCGGGGGTTCGACCCCCCCCAACGGCTTTTCGCTATCCGAGAGAGAATCTCTCGAACCTCTCGCGGGGAGCCTTGCAGATCGGGCATACGTTCGGCGGGTACTTCCTGGCACACAGATAGCCACAGACAGAGCACCTCCACACTTGAACGTCCCCCGCGGACGCCGTCTTGAACTCGGCCATCGACATCTCCCCCTTCTCCAGCAGCTCGGTAGCCTTCTCCGCCTCCTCAGTCGCCTCGATTGGTCGCCTCTCTGGGACAGGGTCTACCTCCATCCCTTCGTAGACCTTCTTCGATACGAACAGGGCACAGAAGCAGGCACCGAATTCGGCAACATCAGCGTCCCTGTACTCACAAGGGCATACTATGTCGGCATCGTAGGACTCTATCCCGCTGGCGACTCGACAGGGGCAGGAGCCATATCCGTATCTCTCCTCGTTCGTCACCAAACCGCTCATGAGCTCGTCCAAGAACCCCTTGTCCGGGTTCAGGAAGCACGAAGTCTCTTCGGCGTCTCTCTGCATCCTTGCCAGCATTCCCTCACTCAAACGCCAAGCACCTCTTCTATCCTCTCTTCCCGATAGCCGATGACGACCGTATCGCCATCTACCACGAGAGTTGGATACGAGCATCGAGGATTGTACTTGATCAGTTCCATCCTTAGTCTCTTCCTCTCCTCTCTGGACTGCAGATCCACATCCACGTAGTCGTAGGCCACGTCGTGTTTCTTGAGTAGCGCCTTGACCTTCCTGCAGAAAGGGCATGTGCTGAGCGCGTAGAGTTTCACATCGCGATTCTCGTTGGCTCCATCGATATGTTCCATGCAATCACTCTAAAACCATGTCGATATAAATGGCTTTAGCTTGCGCCGCGCGCTCCTGAATGGGACGTTGACACTTTCACCCGGCTCCCAAACCAAGCTTTTTATGACGGGAGGACGTACATAAATCGTGGAGCTCAGAACGATTGCGAGGTTTCCCTTTCTCGAGCATGCATCAGAGTTCATCAGGAGCGAGGGGCCGACCCTGGAGGAGCTTCTGCTGCACCCGGCATACGAGGAGGTCAGGCGGGACGGAATGAGCAGGGTGAGAAGGGCGCTCGAAGAAGGCCGGATCCCTGATGGTGAGACGAACACCGAGGCGGACTCCCTTCGAGAGCTTCTCTCCTATCCCATCGCGAGAATGATCGTCTCTGGCGTCGGCGATGCCTATCTCATACGAAGGTACTCGCTAGCAGAGGCAGAAAAGGCCAGAAGGAACATGACATCCGAAGACAACGACTTCATCTCACATGTGGCGAAGGACCTTGGAATGGATTTCAGGATGGACGGGCTTGTCCTCCTCCACTTCGCCGACTATCTGAGGTACTCCGTGCAGATGAAGAGCAAGGACTGGAAGCTTGTCAATCAGCGCCTTGCTGAGGGATACGTCAGGCTGGGCCGCGACAGATTCGTCAGGGTCCTCCAGGAGGCCATCCAGAGGAGGATGGAGTCCGAGCTCCCCCTCGCCGTCAATGACCAGATACTCGGTGCCCTTGAGGACAAGATAGGGGAGATAGGCAAACTCACGGAGGAGAAGAAGGAGCAGTACAAGGTCGAGGACATGGGGAGGATCAGGATCACGCGGGTCCCCCCGTGCATGCGCGACCTCATACGGGCCATCCAGGTGGGAAAGCACATCCCCCACACGGGAAGGTTCGCCTTGACCGCCTTTCTGCACAACATCGGTCTCTCATCCGCTGACATATTCAGACTCTACTCGCTCTCTCCTGATTTCCAGGAAGGCAAGACCAAGTACCAGATCGGGCACATAAGCGGCGAGATCTCCGGAACAGAGTATACGCCTCCGGAATGCAGCACGATGCAGTCGTACGGTCTCTGCCCGGGTCCAGACGACCTCTGCAAGAGGATAAAGCATCCCTTGAACTACTACCGCATCAAGGGTAAGAAGAGGGGCTAGATCTTCCTCCAGGCCAGGACGGCCCGCTGAATCGCCGTGGCGTGGCCGAGCACTCCGATGACGATCATCGTGTATTCCAGTACCGTGAAGTCGAAGTAGCCCTCGATCCCTATTCCGTGGACTCCCGTTATCATGAAGACCATCTGGAGAATGATGGCGACCATGAGTATGACAAGCCTGTCAGCCCTCCCCATCATTCCTGCGTATATCCTTCCCGTGCCCGTCGCCTCCGCTTGCGTGCCTACGTAGCTCGTCATGAGCACGCCGAGGAGGGCGAAGAACCCCAGGAGCCAGTTGCAGTATGGCGAGAGCATGATCCCGCCGATGATGAAGATGTCCGCATATCTGTCCAGCAAGTGATCGAGGAAGTCCCCCCGCTTGGATTCCTTCTTCCAGAGCTTCGCGACCCGCCCATCCAGCGCATCGAGGAGGGCATTCAGGGAAAGGAACACGAGGGCCAAGAAGAGATAGACGGGGCGCATGCTCTCCGGTTCGTGCATGAAGAAGAACGCTCCCGCAAAGACGGCGCAGAGGAAAGCGTATACCGTTATCGTGTTGGGGCTGACGTTCTCCATCCTTCTAGCCAACGGAAGGAGGAGGAAATCCGCCTTGTCCCTCTTGGCGTCTAGTACCAACTCAGAATCACCTCGCTCCAGTCAACGCTTCCTGCCCGCATGTCCGAGGCCTTCCCATCGACCACGCTCAGGATGTCTTCTGTGACACGCTTTGGCTCCTTCTCCGTCGTGTCGACCTCAAAGGTCTCTGGATGGTTCTCGAGCGATTCCACGAGTATCACATCGATGGCCTCCGCCTCCACGTTCTCCGCGATTTTCCGTTCGTTCCAGCCCAAGGAGGCGAGCCTCTGCCTGAGCACGTCGGGATGGCATCTCAGGACGATCGAAATGTCAACGTCAAGGAGGTGAGAGAGATGTCCGTCGAGGAACACGAGGCCATTCTGGAGGGACTTGACAAACTCGTTCAGCCTGTCCGTGTCGATTATCGTGGCTTCCCTGGTGTCATCTCTTCCCAGAACGAGGCCTCTCTCTTCGGCCTCCCTGTTGAGGGCGAGCACTCTATGCCCTCTCTCAGCGAGCGTTCGGCACGCCGAGCTCTTGCCTACACCAGGGGTGCCCGTGATTGCCACCAACACGCGTGATGGATTGACTCCAGCAATATATTTATTGCGGAAAAAAAGAAAAGGAAGGGTGGGAGCCTAGTGCTCCCTTCTTCTGTACGCCATGACCAGCAGAGCCACGAGGGTCACCGAGACCATTGCCAGTATGCCGACATCGGGGATGGACTCGATCTTCTCGATCTGTGGGGGCTCCACACCGCCCCAGCTTCTCACAACAACGTCGTTGGACCCAGTTCCTGCGTCGTATCCGTCCTTCATCGCGGTCACCATGACCTTGAAGAGGGTATCGGTAGTCACGTTCCCTGTGAAGGAAGCGGTGAATTCCCCTGGGCTTCCGGCCACTGGTGTTGGATCTCCTAGTGTCGCGCCCGCGTGATCCACGGAGACGTACACATCGCTGGCATGCACATCAACAGGAATCATGTCCTGGTCCGTGATGGCCATCGTTATCAAGGTCGAACCGCCGGACTCGAGTACTGGGGCCTGCCTGCCCACAACGACGATGAGCTTGGAGACGGCTGGATGCACGGTTATCTTCGTGCTCGCCGTCGCTCCCTTGTACGTAGCGAGGAACGTCGTCGCTGTTATCCCTATGTCTGTCACATCGGACACTCCCGGAGCAGTGTACGTGGTCTGGAACTCACCTAGTGAATCCGTCGTCCCTGTTCCGGACAGGAAGGTGCCGCCGGCGTCAGCGGAGAGTTCGACATTTATTCCCAGGACAGCTGCAAAGCCTTGGTCAAGAACCCGCACAGTCACTGTAACATTGCTGCCTGATTCTACGGAAGGCTGCGATGTGGACACGGAGACTGAGAGAGAACCGGTCTGAACCTTGTGGATGTTGATACCGGACCAGAAGTTGAATATCCCTCCAACCATCTCCACAACGCCGTCCCATCTCTCTCTGTTGTATGCCTCGATGGCATCATACGAGGTGATTGGAGCGAACGGAACCAACTCTGAGATTAGTCCGAGGGTTTGGTGGACGTACATCTGTCTGGTTGCCATGTCCAATTCGTCGTCTGCCGCATCGAGTGCCGTCATTATCTCCGGGTGCAATACATCGTACCCGGCGAGCATGGGAATGTCCCTTATGGCCGCCGGTTCCAAGGGGAGCTTATCCACATCGACGTAGATATCAAACCCGGAGGGATTCGTGGCAGTTGTGTTCAGCGTAATGTTGAGTCCCAAGCTGCTCAGCAACCCCTCGTAGTTATAGCCGATGTCGAATCTCCTTATGTCAACTGATTGGGAGGGTCCAAGCATGGTCATTTGGAGCGCGCTGCCATCTGGCCTCTCCCTCAGTCCATCGCCATCTCTGTCTATGTAGTTCAGCTGTGCAAGCTCGGCAAGTGCTGGCATCGGGTTGCTTGCCTGTCTCCCGGTCGAGTCGAAATAGAATCCTGCATTGTACTCCACTATTGATTGATTGTACCAGGGCTCATTGAAGGGACTCATCGGCGACTGGACTATCCTCGTGTTTGGCTCCATCAAATTGTATAGTTCCTTGTTTATGGCCATGACCAATGCTCTTCTGAGGTCGGGAGATGTCAGCTCGTCGATCGGATTGTATGCAGCATAGAGATATTCGAGGCCGCGACTGTAGGAAACGGCGAGGTGTGGCTCTATGATTATGGAGGTTGGTGTGCCGCTCACATTGTATACGTCTGTCGGATCATTGATACCGAGGGTCCATCCAATGAAATCTATATCACCGTTTATCAGTGCTGATGCCGCCACACTTATGTTCTGATACACATCGAATGTCATAGTGTCGAGGTAGGGCCGTCCATCGAAGTATCCATCGTAGGCACCAATCGTAACGCTGTCCGCGGCGGCGCTGATCAACTCGAACGGACCACATCCCTCATCTGGAGTGGTTTCGTCGAGCTTGACAAGCGGCCTCTGGAGACCCTCCGTCATGAACTTCCCTCCGCCTCCACCAGAGAAGTCAAAGGAGACTTCTGTAGCAGAGACTACGTCCACGATATAGCCACCATAGAAGGTCTCATAGGTGTATTTGACATCGTCTGCCTCAACCGCAGAGTCGTCATCGTGCCAGAGGACATCGGTTCTTAGGACAATGTCTACTGTCTGATCTCCCGTGTCTACTGACCAGCTGTCCGCAACCCAGGGCACAACCAGGAGCGTGACCGGGTCGAGACGTCCCAGAGAATCATAGAGAAGGCCTATCACGTGCAGACTGGCCTCATCCGATGCTGTATTCGGATTCAGGTCCAGAGTCGTGTCCTTCACGGCGACTCGGAAGTCTCCTCCATACATTCCGGAGAGTTCTTCTGGAGTTGCGGCAAAGGCAGAGGCAGCGAAGCTGAAGACGAAGAGCATCGCCACTACACATGCGAGTGCTCTCACGGCTCACCCTCCTTTGGGAACGTTGTCTCCTCAGGCGGCTCTTCAGGAGGACCTTCCTCAGGAGAAACCTCCTCTGCGGGAGGCTCTTCCTCCGGCATCTCAATCTCCTCCAGAGGCTCTTCCTCCAGCATCTCTTCTTCCTCCGGCATTTCCTCTACAGCCTCCTCTTCCTCGGGCGGGATCTCCTCCTCGAAGACCTCTTCCTCAATCGTGGGCCTTCTTCCTATCATGAGCCCGATGAGGAGGCCAACTATCAGGAGCACAACGGCAAGAGCCATGAGTATCACCGTCGTCCACGTCTGCTTGGTGACCTCGAACTCTGGAGACCATGTGACGGACAAAGCCCGCGTGGCAGTGTTTCCCGCCTCGTCCTTTGCTATGACTGTAATCTCGTTTGTTCCGTAGCTCAGTGTGACTTCTTTGCTGAAGGCTCCTTGCGACGGTATTACTGGGAGACCGTTCACTGTCACGATTTCCACGTCGCTTGATACCGTTCCTGTGACGTTTATTATCGAGACTAAGGCCTCTCCCGTCAGTGGGTCAATGTTCTCCGCAAGGATGGAAGCTGTCAGGGTTGGGGCGACTGTGTCTTTGGTTATGACGGTGTCGTTGCTGGTGAACGTGTGTCCTGCAGCATCGTGGGCCTCTATTACAATGGTGTTCACGCCCTCTTCCAGTGGGATGGTTGTTTCGAAGGTTCCGTCCTCGTTCACGGGAACCTCCTTCCCAGCAATAGTCAACTCGACAATCTCACTGAACTTCCCAGTGACAGTTAGAGTCTGTGCGTTTGTTGGCTTGCCTAGCGGTTCGGACGTAATCACCGGGTACTCCAGATCGGGCGGAATAGTGTCCACTGTGATAAGCCTCGTCACAGTAGCGGTGTTGCCAACAGAGTCCACGGCAACGACAGTGAGCCAATTGGCCCCTTCTCCCAGCTGGTCGAACATGTATGAGAAGGTCCCGTCCGAGGCCACCGGTACATCCTCGCCGCGGATTGCCACGGTCGCCCCGGATTCGGCTGTTCCAGTTATCATTACAGAATCTGTGGTTATGGTTGTGTCCGTGGACGGATAATCGATCTGAAGCAGCGGTATGGTCGTGTCAACGTAGAACTGCCAAGTGAATTCTTCCAGATTGCCAGCGGAGTCTCCAACCTGTGTCATGACGGTATGCATTCCGTCGGCAAGAGGTGCGGTCGGAATGTAGCTGACTGTCCCAGTCGCATAGCCGCCGAGATCAGAATCGAAGGTCACTGAGACCACCGACATGGACGTTATGTCGACGCCATCCAACCACAGGCTTATCGACGTCGAGTCCATCGTCCCGATGCTGTCAGAGAAGCCTGCCAGTATCGCAGGCGTGCTATCTGACATCACTGAACCATCCGCTGGAAGCGTTTGCAGAACCTCCGGAGGAGTAATATCGTAAATCAAAGTGACGGGTACGAGAAGGGTCAACGAGACGGGAGCGTTTCCTGGAGAGGCGAAGAATGCTGCCTTAATCGTCCCTTCTGTAGTGGTATCCTCCGGGAGGTCCCATGTAAGATTGAGAACCTCACTGGAATAGGCTGGGACGACGTCCGCTGTGTATGTGACACCGAACGGGGACGGTCCAACACTGAGCTCCGTGACTGTCATATCCGCAAGGGCACCAGCTCTCCAGACGTCGAAGCCCGCCATCGTGATGATGTATCTGCCGGGTGCTGGAAGGACCAGAACGACAGTCTCGTCCGCGTCTGCATCCGCGTCGTACTTAACGAACTCATCCGCCTGGGCCTGATCATCACCGTTCGCGTCCAGGAACACACCGAGGTCCATATCCGGGCAGCAGTCAGCGTGCCCCTGCAGGTGGAACTCGATCGTTATGACCGATGCGTCGACATCCCAAAGCATGGTGTTCAATGACCTGGCAAGGTACTCAACAAAGCTCTCGTCACCCACAGTTTCACCATCAAGCTCGATGGGGATGTCTAGGAACTCACTGACTTCTGAGCCAGCAACGGTAACGCCCACAGGCTTTCCATAGAACTCGTTGAAGGGATCTGGATTGGGTAGCCACGGTATGGTCGTCGACAAGACGGTTTCATAGGAACCTTCCAGCTGGTTCGTGGAGAAGTCGAGCGGATATGGCGTCATACTGAGAAGACCCGTCTCCCCGGACATAACATCAGCAGCTTCCTCGCCCTCGACAGTGGTTGTCTCCACGATTAGGACGTTTAGACCGGGACCAGCGCTGAGAGCCTTGAACAGTCCGTTTCCGGCTCCTGTCCAATCGGGCGTCTTCTTGAAGTATCCCGGGGCCCCGACATCTGTCTCGGCCAGCACAAACGGACCGTATCTGCTTTCGTTCAGTTGGGAGAAGACGTAGTCACCAAGGCCGGGAGAACCTTCCTCACGTTCCTGACCGAGATGACGCATGTCGGCGTAGGTGTTGTCGCCATCACTGTCTATGTCGACTATGAACTTCATGCCCTCTTTGAACACGAAGGTGTCAGGAACGTCGAAGAAGTAGTACCTCAGGTCATAGGCGCCCCCGTAGCCTCTGAGAGCATTGTTATCATATAGCGTATCCGAAGTGGTGCTTCCACCGAACTGGAAGTTCGTGGAACCCTCATGAGCTACATTTATCACGATCGGGATTGTCGTGATATCGGCCCCGTTGGTCAAATGGATTGCACCTTCGTAGAGTCCCACGTCCGCACTAGGTGGCACCGTCGCAGTTGCAACGAAGTCGAACGTGCCTCCTGCTGGTATACTGATTGTCGCTCCGAGAGGCGTGACCCCATTGTCCTCAAAGAGACTGACCATGGGCCAGGGTTGCTTCTCGAAGAACTCGATCGTAACAGTAACGGGTCCCGGAACTGGGTCACCAGAGAGATGCCTCCACCATATGATTAGACCATCATGAGTTCTTGTGGCAGGATCATGGATTCTGACCTCGAAAGAGTTCTCACCCAGGAAGATTCCCATCCTGTTTCTCTCGAACCATGCTCCGGTCACTCCGTAGGGCAGACCCGGGTCAACCAGCATTGCGCCAGAAGCCTTCCACCACAGGTCTATCTCGCCTCCGTAGCTCACAGCCCAGAACCACTCATATCCGGACGAGAAGCCTATGTCCGAGAAGCCGTCGAAGTCGTATGTGGGAATGACCTCTGCCGTAATTGTGCCGCCCATAATATCCCATATTGCGACACCGGTCGCGTTGGCGACGGCCAGATTCATGGCGACACCATCGAAGTCCACGTACGTCGGATTCTCTTGTACGAGAGCGACGGCTGGCGGAACATAGTCGTACTGAATGGTAACGTTGGCCCACATCGGAAGGGGGCCAAGATAAAACATCAGACCGTCAGTCGTGTACAGAATGTAGTCGCCCATACCGCTCCCAAGGTCAAGCTCGTACACCGGTGTACCGTCCACCCAGACCTGGTACGAGAAGGGAACGATGCTCGTGTTTCCGAGCGTGAATACCGGGGCGCCTGTGAAGTTGAACGTGTCGTAGCCTGTTGATGGCACCAGAGTCATGTCCCAGACATTCACTGTCCCAGTGCCGGCTCCACTCAAGGCCGATCCCATTCCTACTGACGCAAGCCACATGCTGTCAGAGCTGAACTTGAGGTCCATCACACCGTCCAGGTCGCCCGACAGGTCCTCGTCCTCGTGACCGCTGAATCCGCCAACTTGGGTCCCTGTGATCGGGTCCCAGAGCATTACGTAGTTGTCCCAAACGCCAAAGTAACCACCGCCACCGGTGGCTATCACAGACCCATCTGGACTCCAGGCAAGGGTGTTCACGATGTCAAGGTGTCCACACGCCCCTCCGAGTAGGTTTCCCGAGATGTCCATGATCATGACATCCGCGAGGAAATCGGGGTCGCAGTAGTCCCTCGGAAGACCATTCAGCCACCTAAGGGCGGAGTTGACGCTCGAAGTGAACGCTATCTGACTCTCATTGGCTGGGTTGAACTCCACTCCGGTGATAGTATAGCCGAATAGGAAATCATCCGACCGGACAAGCCGGGCGCGGGTGGCCACATCCCACACGGCCACCAAGCCATCTCCACCAAAGGGCAACGGGCCAGCCGAGGCCGCCAACTTGCTACAATCAGAAGTGAAGTCGATGTCGTTGATCATACTGCCTCCCAATCCTGCCAGGTCGTCAATCGGGTATCCTGTCGTGTTGTCCCACAGAATGATTACGCCATCCTCCGCACCAGTTGCGAACATCGTGCCGTCAGAGCAGAAGTCCATCGCGGTTATGTTGGCGGAGTGCCCAAAGAACCGCCCATTCATATTGACATCTGTCCAGTCGTGCGGTTCTACGTATATCTGCTGGTTCGTCAGTAGGTCCATGTCGAAGTGGGCGGTAATCCTGAGAAGGTCGGCATTGTTCCATCTCGTCACATCCATGCCCGGTCCGAACTTCCTTCCGAAGAAGTCATAGAATCCCGTCTCGTTGATGATTGTCCAGTTGTTGCCCACAGGCTCCGGCGGGGCCTCAACGGTGGGCTGGACTGTATACTCGATGGTGGCCATTCTCTTTAGGTAGTCAGCGGACACACCAACGTTGTTCAGGGGTGTTGACCCGCGATTCTCCACCGTCATCATCTCAGAATCAGATTCACCAGCCGTGAGGAAGTGGACGAAGTCAACATAGTCCTGGCCCCTGTAGTCACCCGGGTACCAGACCTCTGGATTGGCAAGAATGCCTCCACTGTTGGAAGCCAGATTGGTGGCACGCAGGGCGTTTCCGTAGCCAGATCCCTGTGTGAAAACGTCGTAGTTCATGTCGTCAGCACTCGATAGGAGTATCCTCTGCGCTTCGAAGGCATCCATGTAATGCCCGTATGTCTGCTCATATGCGTCCTGCATGAGGGCAATCACTGCTGTTGCGTGAGGGGCTGCCATGCTCGTACCTGCGTCAATATTCCATGCCGCTGTCCCATCCATGAACTCGTTTATCGGATAGGCATCGTACGCCCACGCTCCATTAAAGCAGATGTCGGGTCCCAATTGACCAGTAGCCGCCGGTCCCCAAGAGGAGAGATAGGCTACGCCGCCGTACGCAGGATTCGGCCCTCCATCGTAGAGGTGCTCTGGTTGCACTCTGTAGAAGAGGTCCCATGCTGCGCACGTGCTTATGGTTCCCGGGGCGACTGAGTTCCCGGTTGTTCCGTATCCGCCGCCTTCGTTTCCAGCAGACTTCACGTGAATCGTCTTGCCCTCCGAGTATTGAGTTGTGACCCAGTCTCCGAACCTCTCACCGACCGTCCATCCACTTTCCAGCGGGTTCGAGCCGAAACTCCAGCTTATCACAAGACCCTCATCACCAGTTCCAGGGACTCCATCATATCCCTCTATGGCGAAGAGGAACCCGTGGTACTGAGTGAACGAACCGTGAGAAACTCCGCCTGGTATCGAAATGACCTTCGCATCAGGAGCCAGCCCCATCAACTTAGGTGTACCGCCGATGGGGGTGACACCCTGACCCACGATACTTGTGGCGACAGCCGTTCCATGCGAGCCGTAGGTTGCACCAGTGAAGGCAACCATATCGCCAGCGCCCCAGTAGTAGTTATCCACTCCCAGGCGTCCCGCCAGGATATCCGAGTAGGGTATTGGTACAACACCATACGAATAGTCAACGGTGAGTTCGTCGCCGGCTTGGAGATCGTTCGTGAACGTGAAGTTGCCCGTGACTACGTCCAGAATCCACGGGTAGTAGGTGTAGTCCGCTCTGATCTCTGCACCTGTCTTGAGCTGATAGGTCAACGTGATCTCGCCGGTTTCATAATCGACAGTGTAACCAGAGGTGTCCATGACACCAGTGTAGTTGTACCATGTATAGAACTCATCCTCAGCCATGTTGACCTCGAGAGGATTGGGGTTGTTTGTCAACTTCGATGTGAAAGTCACCTGTCCTGTAGCCAGATTCGCGCTGTAATCATCGGGCGTAGCCAGAGTGGTCCAGACAGGTCCAAACCAAACATCAGAAGCCCTCTTTCTGAGTATGGTGAGATCCAGCAGGTTGTCATTGGCGACCTCGAAGCCCGTGTCAGCCGCGGGGTCGGAGACCGTGAAGGAGAGTTCATCTGTGACATTTATGTCTGTGCCAGTCAGGGTCTCACTCTCCTCAACGACTTTCGCGTTTTTCAAGGAAACGACATCCTCAAGCCCTTCCGCAACAATCACCACCTCGCTGACCACATCAACTGTGTTCCAGGAAAGTGTGTTTTTCAAGACATTCACAACGTCGCTCACCGTCACGTCTCCGTTTGCCAACTGTCCCCAGGTCTCACCACCAATCGCGGTGGTTCCTGTTATCATGGTCTCGTTTCCCACGACGAGTTGTTCACCAAGAACAGCTGTCGAATCGCTGATGAAATAGAGGAGACCGCCCGAAATGTCCGCGTAGCCATCCGAATCCAGATCCTTCCATAGGTTCGGACTGCCCTTCGTCGCGGACATGTCGTCTGTGAAATCGAGGTTATTGTCCAGGTCCACATAGACGGTGTCGTAGACCCCTGGAGAGGTCGAATCTACTACGATGAGCGCAGGAGCCATGAAATAGGCGGCACTCAGCCAGGAGTCCCAGTGCAGACCCGCATGATACACACCGCTTGCACTCGAAATCCCTGTTACATCGTAGTCAGTATCCTGCATTACAATGCTGATGAACTCGATGTAGATGTCCGCGTCCGTCGGATTCGAAGTTGTATATCCGAGAATCGCCAGTATGTAGTCGTTCTCCGTGTTCGGATTGAATATCGGCGCGAATACTTCAGGATTGTCTCCGGTGCTCGTATCTTCATAAGCGACCAGTTCAGATAGGTCTATGTCATCATCTCCGTTCGCATCATAGAACAGCCCCAAGTCCAAATCATCACCGGGTGTGAATTCGACCCAGATGTTCATCTGGACCGTTCCCACAGGAACCGCGAATGGAAATCTATATGCAGCTGTCAGGAACGCGCCGGGGAACCCAGGACTCAGATCATCATCGAATACCGGTTCGCCAAAAGTGTAGAAAGGAACCATTAGCGGTGCATCCCTGTTGTACGTGATGTAGGTCCCGCTCGCGTTCGTGAAGCTCGCAAGCTCAGTTGAGGTGTCCACAAACATCCCTGAAAGCTCTCCTTCGTTGGAGAGATAGGCGTCTATCGCCGGTGGCTCGAATGTAATAGGCCATCCGGCATAGGGTGAGCTGTACGTGTAGGTTGCAGTTACCACATCGTTGAGAACCAAGGCCGTCGTGAAGGTTATCACGCCGGTCGCGGGATCGAAGGTGTAGTCCGCCGGCGGCATGAAGACGCCGTTCAGGTAGAAGGAATAACCAGTGACGTCCATGTGCACGAGGGTGGCAGTGGTCTCGCCACCGACAGCCTCAATGACCGTTATGTTCTCGATTGTGGTGCTGGCAGGTTGGACGGCCCAAGTCCCATCGAGGTCAGAATGTCCAAAGTCAATTCCTTGGTCAAGGACTGCAACAACCTCTCCAGCTCCCGTGAATCCATTTGCCCAGGCAAGGTCTGCCATGTGAGTCACAACGGAATTCCAATCATTCGGCGTTGGGGGGTCTTCTCCCATTGGCTGAGGGCCTCCAGAGCCCATAGGGCCAGACGGAGAATCAATGAATACTGGGTCCAGCTTTATGCCCTTCTCCTTCGCCGCTCGTTCTATCATCTCGTTCTGGTCCCCACGTAGAAGGTTGAGCGGGACTTCTCCTCCCACTACTTCCTCTGGGACATCCATCACGTCAGGTGTGAAGACCTCCTGCTTTCCTATCAATAGAACCTCATCAATTGCGGCCAGCTCAGCAAGAGCGTTGGCGGGAACCTCAAGTACGATCGGTGTGGGTACCGACTTGATGGTTGCTTTCTCACCGACCAACCCCCGATACTCATACTTCTCGAGAGCTCTGGCCACTGCGGAAACGTCTGAGACTATGAGAACAACTTCAACCATCTCTTTGTGTCCGCTCTTTGCCAGATCCCGAAGGGCAGGATCGATCTTCTCTAATCCCAGAACCTCGCTGGACTGAGGAAGCGAAGGCTCCTCCATTGGAAGGAACTCTTCACCCTGTTCAACTGGCTCCTCGTATCCCTCACCGCCCGAAGACGAGACAGGTGAAGGGGCGACGAAAAGCGATAGGGCAAACAACCCTACAACAACCCCACTAATCCACCTAACACTTTTTTTGGACATTCCTGTTCCTCCTATCCAAATAGAAACTCAAAGACGTGCGAGGGATAGAGTTGCGATTATAAGTTTTTTTCCACGTATCAAACCGATTCTGCATGCGTTCTTGAGGACATGCTAATCTCACCCGGCTTCCCGAATCCCTTGCCCTCGGCTACGGTTCAGAATGAGGGATAGAACCTCAAGAGACAGACGCGCCTTCCACATCCTGTTATCGAGTCGAAGGGAGAACTCTCTTTCCCTTTCCTGGACGACGAAGTCGAATCCGTACTCCACATCCATGAGGACAGTGGGTTCTGCAGGAGCGATGCCGAAATCCCCGCCTTCACCCTGAAGCGCCCTCTCGACGTCAGCCAGTGTCAACTGTCCCGAGGCAACGTGCTCCATGACCCACGCGACCTTGCGAACCATCCCTCTCAGAAAGCTCTCACCCCAGATGTCCAGAGTCGTGAAACTCCGATTCCCACTCACTTCGATCTTGTCTATTCTTCGAACGGGCGATCTCTCGTCTCGATACGCAAACGAGGTGAAGTTATGTTGACCAATGAATGGACGGGAGGCCTTCCTCAGGCCCTCCGGGCTCACGCGAGGAGGGAAGTAGTATCTGTACCATCTCCTGACCGCATGTCTGGGGTTGAATCCCTCTGACACTGCGGCGTAACCCCAGACCCAGATGTCCAGAACCTTGGAGTTCAGAGCTCGAGGAAGCTCTTCCAGCCTGAACTCCGTGTTGAGGGCGAGCACGTTTCCGATCGCACTTACACCCGAATCCGTTCTGCTACTGCTCCTAAACAAGGAATCCTCAGTGGAGTCCATTGCACCGAGAGAAATGAGAGCTTTCAACAATTCACCCTCCACGGTCCTTACGTCTGGCTGTCTCTGGTATCCGTGGAAGTACGTTCCATCGTAGGCGAACTTGATGGCCACTCGCATCACAACAATATTAGTCGGTTAGTATATACCGATAATCATGCCGGATTTTGAGGTAGTTCTCGTAGAGCCGAAGATACCGGGTAACATCGGAGCCGTGGCCCGGGCGATGAAGAACTTCGGGATGGAGAAACTCGTTCTTGTCAATCCCTGTGAGATCGGGGAGGAAGCAGTCAAGCGGGCGAAGTGGGGGAAGGACGTGCTATACTCCGCAAGAACTGTCGACACCTTGGAGGAAGCACTGTCCTCAGCGGACTTCGTCATCGGATCATCATCTGTTG
Source organism: Candidatus Thermoplasmatota archaeon (assembly GCA_022848865.1). NCBI lineage: Archaea > Methanobacteriati > Thermoplasmatota > Thermoplasmatota archaeon. The sequence goes on from JAJISE010000014.1 coordinate 34,875, forward strand.
ACACCGACAGCGAGAGGAAGTTCGCCAGGATCTCTGCGGACCCGAGGGAATCGGTCGAGAAGATCGCCGACCTCGATGGTGCCGTTGCCCTCCTCTTCGGAAGAGAAGACTACGGGCTTCTGAAGGACGAAATCGCGAAGTGCGACATTCTTGTCAAGATTCCCGCGAACGAGGAATACCCAGTCCTGAACATCTCACACGCGGTCACTGTGATCCTGTACGAGATCTACCTGTCGAAGGCATCGAAAAAAGGAACCACGGAAGCCTCTGGCAGGGAGAAGGAGTTGTTGTTTGAGGCCTTCGGACGGCTGCTGAACACCATCAACTATCCGGAGCACAAGAAGAAGAGGACATCGGTGATGTTCAGAAGAATGATGGGCAGGGCGGTTCCTTCGAAATGGGAATACCATGCACTTATGGGCGTTCTCTCTCGGGCCGCCAAGCGTCGGGAATGATCAGCACTCTATGCCGAGCGCATGATTGACCCACTGGCTATACCCTCATTTTGACACTCGAAAACGGGTCTAGGGTACTGGCTCATTTCGGGACCTGCTGGTGAATGCGCATAGCCAGACCATGTTATCATAACTCCATCCGCTTGTAGCCTACCGGAACCCTGTCGAATTTTGTGTGTGTGTGTGTGTGTGTGTGTGCTGTAGTAGTAGGTATCGTGCGGTGATCCGCTACATACATACATACGTAAAGGGACTGGAAGCATCGTCTTACAAACGTAACAAAGAATGCTCTCCATGCCCGCCGCCGGGGATCTGAAACGGTCTTCAGTGGAAGCGATGGGGCCCCGCACACACACACACACACATTTTTTATCAATGCATGCTCCTCGCATTCCAGTCATGTCCTTTCTCCTCCGCCTAGTCTCACTACCATCCACGCCAATCGCTCCTGACCTTCCACCACAGCAGCAGGACCATGACGACGAAGGAACCGATGCCGATCCCGAGCAGGCAGAGAGATATCACCCCTCACCAACTCCCGCAGGGAAACAGCGCGACACCTTTCGCCGAGCGCCCGACCCCGTTCCTCATCTCCGACAGCTGCTCCTCGAGGGCGAGCGGCTTGACGATTCCGCGCCGCCTTCTCGGACCTCTGCCAGACCGTTCACAAATACCCCTGGTTTGACATGCAGATTCACCAATCCGTGAAGACTGGCTACGTTCAGCCGCCAAAAGGGAGAGGGCGATTCGATGGCGCGGCGCGATCCCCGACGCGTCCTCACCGTTCCATCTCCTCATCGAATCTTGATCCTCCCGCGAGACCGGAACCATGAGGCCTCGAATCCGAACAGACAATCCTCTCGCTCGGGTTCCCTGTCGCCACACGTGGACCTCAGCGCGCACCTGAACAAGCACTTCGTACAGACAAACGTGCTACGTGATCGCGTGGTCCTCTTTTGGAAATCGTCCTGCCTCGTCCTGGGGATGCGAGACGCGCCCGTGGAGACGCGGGACCTCGCTCTCCTTAGTTGGCAAGTGATGCAGAGGAACGTTGCCGCGCCGCACTCGGAGCACTGCCCTTCTCCTTTCAGCTTCCTCCGGCACATGTCCGATGACTCGCAGTAGAGGGGCTTCTTCCTGACCTCACCGCCGCAGTCCGCGCAGGTTCCCAGGTCCACGTCCTCACCCATCGGCGACGCCCTCCCGATGCGGTTCGTTGGCAGAACTCCTGACGCGACCTCGGCGCGGGACCTCTCTCTGAATCTGCTCCAGGACCCGCGTGGCATGCCTATAGTCCAGCCCGCCTGTTCTCCCTCTCAGCCATTCCACGTTGTCCGCCTCGGTGAACCTAGGGCTTCCGTCCTCGCTCAACGCTCCCCTGCCGGATCGTCGGTAGTCCTCAAGGACAGCCTCGAAGGTCTCCTGCGAGATACGGGCCCCTTCGTTGTCCGAGTCCGGACGTGAACGTGTCGGCGTCATCTCCTGGACTCCTGGAGCGTCATGTAGGTCTTGACCTCAGGGTTCAGGATCAGCCTGGTCCGACTGCATCCTGGACACCTGTATTCGTGTCTGCCCCTTTGAATTCTCAAACGAAGGTCCTCGAAGTCTCCGGTCCACCCGCAGACCTCACAGCCGACCTTGCCGACGAGTATCACGACGGACCCACAGCGATGACACTCACAATCGTATCCGTAGAGATCGTCGGAGTATTGCTGCACCGCTCCAACCCTTCCCAAGACCCTTCCGCACTCAGGACAATAACGGGGCGGTTGCAGCGATCCTTTTCCCATCCTCATCTTCCCGTCCTCTGAATCTTTTGTGTGTCTGTGTGCACCCAAGACGGTCATCGCCGCCTGGGACAGACAGAGACACAAACATTCATTTTCGCCAGCCTCGTTCCCTCAGCCCTCTAAGTCCTCGGCATGCCTCCAGTAGATCGTCTTGTGTCTCAACGGTTCGGTCTCGAAGACCTTGTTGTTTCCGTCGCACCAACACTGCGCGGAGTGGATGAGCACGCCGTCGTCGGCCATGATGAAGGCATGCCTCGCCGATTCCCTTCCAGCCCTGAAACCGACCTGGTAGATCGTCGTCCTCTCTGCTCGTTCCTCGGGCGTCCACTGTTCCCGCCAGAGATGCGGCGGCGGGTGCATCGTCGCAAAGACCCGAAGCTTCTCCTTCTCACTCAGCCTGTCCCATTCTTCCTTTCGCATTGTTCTTTCTCCTGCAGCTTATTGAAATGACGCCTGAGGACCCCCACCCCTGCGATCCCCTCGAACCTGTTCAAATCCCTCATCGCCCCGTATGCACTCTCGGGACACCGCCCCGGGTATTGTCTGCATATCTCGGGGCGAATCTCGTAGACCATGCACCGATACATCTTCATCCTCGGGACCTTCCGAAGAAAAGGGCATCTGCCCTCGATAATCTCCCCGGTCTCAGGATGAAACCACAGGTCTCCGCACAGGTCTCCCCACGTGCCCCCCAAATCTCCCTCGTCCTCGAACTCGACGAAATCAAAGACGGGATACGTCCCGAGGTTGGACCGGACCACTATAGAATCCTCCCCAATCGGATCCTCCTCATCGAACCATCTATCAATGTCTGCCTGCTCGTATCCGAGCTCATACACCATGCAGCACCAGCCGCATCGCTTGCACTCGGGGAGCCCATCCCCCTTCATCTGTCGCTCTCCCTCTCAGCTTCCTTCAATCTGACCAGGAGACTGTCAAGCCTGTGCGTGGTTTCCTCTATGGCCTCCTCCGCTTCCGTCATCCGTTCCTGAGCAGACACTATGTCCATCTGAGCCGATGTCAAGGTCTCGGACAGCTGCTGCACTTCCAGGCGCTCCTGTATGATGCTCAGCCCTCTATCCACCACATCGAGGTCCGTCCTCCATTCTTCCTTTCCCATCAAGCTGAACAGGAGAATGTCAAGCCTCTCGGCGATCTCCCACGGTTCCTGCTCAAGTCCATCCCCCATGACACCTTGGATCATGACGGACAGCTCGTTCGTTCCCAGGCGCTCCGTCGCGATCCTTGCGACCCCACACACATCTATCAGTTCTCGTCCTTCGACCATCGCGGACTCCGCGACATTCTCCGTTCCCATTTTCTTCTCCAAGTCCTCTATCTCCTGCATCACTATCGACCTCCTTTTTCCGTGTTCTTCTCCTTCTCCATGCCGCCCTGGACTGCACTGCATTATTTCACGTGGAATAATCATCAGGTCCTCCAGGACGCCAACCGTGACCCTCAACCTGAACCCTCCAGTGGTTCCCCCGTGAAGTCCTCGGGATACCTCAGCACCGATGTTCGCAACCAGTCCCAGACACAGCCGACCTTGACCCAGAGCGACGCGTCTGCATATGCCCAGGGTCTGCCCTCCGGATCGTAGTGGACCTCGCGGGCCTTGACCTTCCCATCGACCCTCACTCTCCTGACGTTCCAGAATCCGTTGCTCAACCCACAGCCTCCAGGGTCAAGCGGCCCCGTTCAGAAGGGCAGTCAGCGACTTCTCGAACCCCTCAAAAAGCGGCTCGATTATCGCCCTCTTGCCCGAGTCGAGGGTCTTGACAAGTTCCAACCTCAGCGCACGAATCGTCGCCACCACATCGCCGTTTCCATTCGACGCTGAGACCATCGGCGGAACACTTCCCGAGGACATGGCGTTCTCCACCCATTCCCTGCTTTCGGGGTCTATCCTGTCCCACTTCGCCTTGACCTTGCGGGGGTCCCGCAGGTCGTAGAGCTCCGTAATGTCCTTGGCCTTGTGCGCCAGCAGTATCCTTCTGTCGGTCAGGTCCAGCCCGAACTCGCTGGCATACGTGCCGACGGACTTCCTGAACCTGTGTGCCGTCAGGCGCTCCTTGACGCCCCTTTCCTCCAGTCTCGCCTCCACCCTTCTGAGTTGCTCCAGGACGTTGGCGCGGTTGCGCCGCATGTTCCTAACGTCCTCCACGTAGCCGCCCCCTTCTGGAGCGTCCAGGTAGGTGTATGGATAGACGCCGTTCTGGAATACGAAGTCGCTCTCGTAGTCGCGGTTCTCCAGGTGCTCCTTCCAGACCTCGGCGATGCGGCGGTGCATCGGGATCACGACGCGATATCCGCCCTTGATGACCGGAGTCAGGACCTCCTTGTCAAAGTCCACTTCCTTGACCAGAATCCCATACATCTGTGCCCTCATTCCCGTGTAGAGTAGTCCGATGACAAGCTGATATTCCTCCAGGGCGCACTCCTTGGCGGCTTCACAAATGTCTGGGATGATCTCCAACGGGTAAGGCTGATGCGGAGAAAGGGACCCTCTCACCTTCGGTCTCAGGTGGGTCTTCAGCTGAGCCACGAAATTAGGCCACCTGGAATGAGGATGCGCGTTCGCCAGGAACTTGTAGTATCTGATGACCCGCCCCTCGTAGACGCTGATGGTGCTCGTTTTGAGTCCGGACGCGAGAAGCTTCTTCTCGAAGTCCTTGAAGTCCTCGATCTGGACCCTGTCCCTGCGGACCTTTCGCTCCCGAAGGAAGTCCGCCCACCTTTGCAGGGTCTCAACCGTTCCCTTCTGGGTCATCGGCGTGATCTGAAGGTTCCCCTCGGTCAGTTGCAGGAACTCCTCCACCATCTTCATGCAGGTTCCTCCTCGGTGAAGCTGTCCAGTGTGCCAGGGTTCTCCTTCGTTTCCTTCCTGACCTTCTCCAGCACCGCGGTCTTGACCAGTCCGTAGATACTGGTCTTCTCCTGTTCAACGTAGCGCTGGACCTCCTCAAATTCCTCGTCGCTCACTCCTCCACGCAACCATCTTACCATAGTTATCGTCAAGGATACAGCGTACTCTGTATTTAATATATGCCGTACGTTTCACAGCGTAGCATTGAACCTTGAGCAAAGGTTGATATGCACTACAGCGTATCCGATAGCTGTGAAATGGCTAAGAACCGCGGTGAATCAGGCCGAGTTCGAGGCGATCCACAAGATATCCGAGGAACAGGGAATCAGTATCTATGCACTGCTGAAGAAGGCCCTTTTCCGGTATCTTCTGGTCCTCACTGACAAAGTACCTGACAATCTGAGTAATGGTCTTCTGGTCGTCACTGAGAAGGCGGCTGACAAGCTAGGTGATAGATTTCCGGTCCTCACTGACAAGGTAGCTGACGCATTTGACGACGACAAGCTAGCTCATTGGGGAGAAAGTTTCGCTCGCAGATTGCTGGAGGCCGAGAAAGAGAGAGAGGAAGAGAGAATTGCCCTCCTCCTTCAAACGCTCCGGCGCATATCTGAGTTACCCCCAGAGAAAGTCGATGCCTACGTTGCATCACTCGAAGGACTCCTCAAGCAGGTGAAATCGGAGAAACCACCCTGAGGAAAAAAAGACAGCACTCCACGACAAATGACACACGGACTGTCTGGCTATTCCCGTTCTTGTCATCTCAGACGTTCCGATCTACACGTCTTCTCTTGATTCTTGATGAAACCCGAGGACCCCGAGGGCACTGGCTACGGGGTGGGGCTTCGTGGCGGCGGCGCCGCCGGACCCCGGACATTGTGCATTCCCATTTAATTAATGAATATACCCCCCCCTCCCCTCCCTACACGGACGCCCTATCGCCCCTGTTTCCGAGGACCCGAGGGGCTTCGCTTGAGCACCCTACGCCCCACAGGGCAGACCTCGCACTAGAGACGCGGCAGGGACGCGCTCGGCGTCCTGGAGGCAGAGACACGTCCTTGGACACAGATGCCGCATGCACAGGCTTAGGGACAGCTACAAGGACTCACAGACACACACAGCCTAGCCCGTTGCCCTGGACGCCCTCAGCCACACACACAGCACCCAGGGACAGCCCACCTATTCACCCACCGCACCCATCCAGCCGCAGACCTCGGACAGCCACAACCTAGCGCGGTACCCTGGACAGGCCCAGACACGCATAGCCACAGCCCCCGCATCCCTGACACCCGCAGACCTCACCCATGACAGCCACAGCCGGATACGTCCTCAGACGCGGCACGACGTCCTCGACAGCCTCATGGACCGTGCCGCATCCCGCACAGTCTCAACCATAGGACAGAGACACACACGCACAGGATCACTGACGGCCCTCGGTGTGCTCGGCCTCCTGGAGACACAGACAGGTCCTCAGACGTGCATGCCGCGCACACCGCCCTAGAGACAGCCACAGACCTCAGACAGACACATCTAGTGCGGTATCCTGGACAGCCTCAGCCGCAAGCTCAGGGAGAGCCGGATCGGACACACACGCACAGGATCACGGACAGCCGCAGACACATCTAGCGCGGTATCCCGGATAGTCGCAGGCCCCACGACTGCATTATTTCACGTGGAATACTCATTCACCGACAGCATCCTCCTAGTCCAACACAGGGAAAGAACAACGGCGCGGATCCAACAAGCGACAAGGCTATATTCCAGACTCAGTATCACAGCTCGTGGAAGGAGACGCTGGTATATGAGCGATGTATTATCGGAGTGAGATTGAATACTAGATCGAGGAGTGAGGTTGATGGCGACGACAGAGTTCATTCCTAGTGTGGGGCTGTATGAGTCTAGGAGCCTAGATAGAATCAAGAGGGATATGAAGAGGATGCGGAATCGGAAGCTCTTCTGGGCATCGCTGTTTACTCTCATTTTCATACTGGCTGTCGTCCTCTTTAACTGGGCAGGAGGTCTTGTGATAGCTGGCCTTGCCATAGGCGATGTCATACAGCTAATATGCGTTCTCATGGGTCTCTTCAGTGGTATCATGCTCTTCATCTATGCCGTGGCAATCCTTCCAGACCGCTTCTCTTCGGGCTTCAGCAAGACCGAACGACTCAATTGGTATCTCGACAGGCTCTGTGTACACCTTCAGACCTACGCCGAAACAGAAGGCAAGGGCTTCTCCCGCATCTTGGCAAGGGCGACGCTCTACGCTGCCTCAAGACTGTTCCCTGAATGGTCTTGGGACGAGTCCCGAAAGGAGTCAGTCATAGACAATGACTTATTCCAGGAAGAGTACCTGAGACTCAGTTTTGTCTTGAGAGACATCTTCCAGAGGTTGAACTATCTCTTGTTCAGGAAGAGGGAGATTCCCGCAGGCATCATCAAGGTTCTAGGAACATTCAGAGAATCGCTCGACGTTAGCTCCGGTTCCCCAAACGTGGACCAGATTGGAGATGTTGGATGGATGGCTGCAAACCTGAGGAGAGTTGAAGGGACGGGAATCGACAAGGACATGTTCTTCGCCCTTCTTCGTGCAACAGCAGTAGAGAGATACAAGAGAGCGGTCTATGGGAACGTGTACGCCATGGTCATCATTGCGTGG